>JBHIBM010000393.1:0-2073 GCA_046759085.1 Candidatus Zixiibacteriota bacterium | reverse complement strand
AAGGAGGTCATCTTCTTGGGTATACTATCTCCATAGGATACGTTTTGGCAACTCTCCCCTCACAGCTGGAGGGCTGAGTAGTTACGTAAAGGGATTGCTGATTTAAATGTTCTTCTCCTCTTCCTCCTCCCTTTTTCCTCTACAGCCCCCGCGCGGCGGAGGCGATTACAGGGTCTCTGAGAGCACGCTGAGAGAAAATGGCAGAGGCGGTCGCCAGAATCAAAGACCTGATTTTCAAACCCGGAGACGATTCGATTATTTCTGCTGGAATATATAAACTAAAAAAAGAGCCAATAGTGTACAGGAATCAGTGAGCTACAAGCAGGCCAGGATCAGTTCGGATGTCACAAGCTGCGTACGATGAGATCGCCGATGAATATGCTGAGGCTGTCTCGGCAGACTCGGACAGCTCAACGTCGGTGTTAGGTGTGGCAACGCATTGTTTACTTGCAACCATAGGTCCTGTCGCTAACTTAGACGTATGTGATCTCGGATGTGGTGAAGGACATCTGGCTCGCCAAATCGCAGACCGCGGTGGAAGGGTAGTCGGGATAGACATTTCCGAGCGTCTTCTTGAGTTAGCGCGGGAACGAACCCTGCACCCCAACATCCGTTTCATCCTCGATGACGCGCAGCGGTTGACCACTCTACGAGATAGTGAATTCGACCTCGTTGTCAGCAATCTGGCGCTCATGGACATCCCTGATCTCAAGGCAACGTACGCCACCGTGCACCGGATTTTACGAGCAGGAGGTCGTTTTATCTTTTCTATTACCCATCCCTGCTTTCAGGCACCAGATACAAACATCGACACCGACAGAGAGGGAAACTTCCTTGCTCGCCGGATCATGAGGTACGCGAAAGAAGGCTTTTGGCGCTCCGATTATACTGGGGGGATACGGGGAAAAGTCGGTGCCTATCACCGTATGCTCTCGACGTACATCAATGAACTCATTCTAACTGGATTCGTGATCTGCAGGATTATCGAGCCAACGTTACCACCTGGACAATATGAGAACCCTTGGGCTCAGGGGCGAATGGAAGTTCCGTCGGTTCTAGTGATAGAGTCCCGTCGTCCTTGATGATCACCAGTCTGTGGGAGATGTTATGACTATAATCATCGCGATCTTTTGTTGCTTCCTCATAGAATGAATGATCGAATATGGTTGATCTGACTATTCGTAAGGCGAATTCATCCGACATCGAATCGCTTTGCAAGTTGTATTTCGAGTTCCATGAATTCCACGTTAGAGGAGTCTCCGAGCGCTTGCTCACATTAGGTCCTTTCACCGAATTCGACACTTCCGAGCTTGCTGCTAACCTTCAAAAGATTCTTGACAATGAAAAGGCGATCGTATTCGTAGCAGAAATCGCTGACCAAAGTGTAGGTCTCGCTGAAGTATACATTCGCCGAGACGAGTCCAATCCGGTCAAAGTTGCCTACACGTATGGTTACCTGCATGGACCCTGTTGGCGAATTCGTTCTGATGTGATATACTCCAATCCCTAACCAAATCTCATGCGTTTCTTGGAGGTATCCTATGTCGTTGAAACCTCAACCGATCGAAGCCGTTCCACAACACACCCAACGTGTCGCTCAAGAGGCCTTCCCTAAGGGTAATCCCTACATGCGCATGCGCGATGAACTCGGCGTCTTCTACGAAGATACCCAATTTGCTGAACTGTTCTCCTCACGCGGACAACCGGCCCTGTCCCCCTGGCGACTGGCCTTGGTCACCATCATGCAGTTTGCCGAGAATCTCACCGACCGCCAAGCAGCCGACGCGGTGAGAGCCCGCATCGATTGGAAATATGCCCTCGGTCTGGAACTGACCGACCCTGGATTCCACTATTCGGTGCTGAGCGAATTTCGCGCCCGGCTGATTGAGGGCAACGCTGAGCACTTGCTGCTTGAGACGATGCTGACTCAGTTTCGCGCCCAAGGATGGCTCCGCGACCGGGGCAAACAGCGAACCGATTCGACTCATGTGCTGGCCGCCATCCACACTCTCAATCGCCTGGAATTGGTCGCAGAGACCCTCATGCACACCCTGAATGTGTTGGCCACCGTCG
>JBHIBM010000392.1:0-2086 GCA_046759085.1 Candidatus Zixiibacteriota bacterium | reverse complement strand
GGAAGTTCATCAAACAAACAGGGGGCCGCGGGCAGTACGGTCATGTGCGACTTCGTGTAGAACCTGGAACCCCGGGAGATGGCTTCCGCTTCAACAATGCTGTCGTCGGGGGAAGTGTGCCGAGTCAGTTTATTCCTGCAGTCGAAAAGGGCATCTTGGAAGCGATGGAAAGGGGAGTTTTGGCCGGATATCCGGTGGTGGACATTCAGGTGACTCTGCTTGATGGATCATTCCATGAAGTTGACTCTTCGGAGATTGCATTCAAGATTGCTGGGTCTCTCGGATTCAAAGAGGCTGCGAGGCGGGCCGTGCCGGTCCTCTTGGAACCTCTAATGTCATTCGACATCATCGTTCCTGATGAATTTTTGGGTGAGGTGATTGGGGACCTCAACGGGCGGAGAGCGAAAATCCTTCGGATCGATTCTAGACCGGGAACGCATGTCTTGGCCTCCGAGGTTCCTCTGGCGGAAACATTCGGCTATGCCACTGACCTTCGGTCAAAGACTCAGGGAAGGGCGACTTTTACGATGCAGTTTTCTCGGTACAGTCCGGTTCCAAAAGAGATAAATCGGGAAATCATCTCCAAAAGAACACAAAATACCCCAAGCCCTTGACCGAGAGGGCGTTTAATAAGGAGGAGTTAAGATGGCGAAGGCGAAGTTTGTGCGGACCAAGCCGCATATAAATGTAGGGACGATTGGGCATGTGGATCATGGCAAGACGACGTTGACCTCTGCGATCACGAAGGTATTGGCGGGCAAGGGTAGTGCGCAGTATATGGCCTTTGAGCAGATAGACAAGGCGCCGGAGGAGAAGGAGCGGGGTCTAACGATCGCGATCGCCCATGTGGAGTATGAGACGGACAGGCGTCATTATGCGCACATCGACTGTCCTGGTCATGCTGATTACATTAAGAACATGATTACAGGGGCGGCGCAGATGGACGGGACGATATTGGTAGTCAGTGCGGCGGATGGGCCGATGCCCCAGACGCGCGAGCATGTATTGTTGGCCAAGCAGGTTCGGGTACCGACGGTCGTGGTATTTTTGAACAAGGTGGACATGGTGGATGATGTGGAGTTATTGGATTTGGTGGAGTTGGAGGTTCGGGAGTTATTGTCGGGTTATGAGTTTCCTGGCGATGAGATACCGATTATTCGGGGCAGTGCATTGCAGGCGTTGGACAGTAGTTCGACGGACTGGGATGGGGCGCCGGAGTACAAGTGTATTTGGGAGTTGATGGAGGCGGTGGACAGTTACATACCGGAGCCGGTGCGGGATGTGGACAAGTCGTTTTTGATGCCGATTGAGGATGTTTTTTCGATATCGGGGCGTGGTACGGTGGTGACGGGTCGAGTGGAGCGTGGTCGGGTCAAGGTTGGTGAGGAGATAGAGATTGTGGGGATTCGGTCGACGGCCAAGACGGTCTGTACTGGGGTAGAGATGTTTCGCAAGACCTTGGATGAGGGTCAGGCGGGAGACAACATAGGGGTTTTGTTGCGAGGGGTGAAGCGAGACGAGGTGGAGCGGGGTCAGGTATTGGCCAAGCCCGGGACGATTACGCCCCATCGGAACTTTAAGGCAGAGACCTACATATTGACGAAGGAGGAGGGGGGTCGTCACACGCCGTTTTTCAATGGATATCGGCCGCAGTTTTATTTTCGGACGACGGATGTCACCGGGGTTGTGACCTTGCCCGGGGGGGTGGAGATGGTCATGCCTGGTGACAATGTATCGATTTCGGTGGAGTTGATCACCCCCATTGCGATGGAGAAGGAGCTACGGTTTGCCATCCGCGAGGGCGGCCGAACCGTGGGGGCCGGCGTCATCAGTGATGTCCTGGAATAAACAACCGGGGAGGAGATGAACCGTGACCGGGCAGAAAATCAGGGTTTCCTTAAAATCATACGACTACAAGTTGCTTGACAAATCGGTGAGTGAGATCGTGGATACGGTAAAGAGGACAGGGGCCACTGTGGCTGGACCTGTCCCACTACCAACTAAGATCAGCAAGTTTTGCGTTTTGCGTTCGCCACATGTGGACAAAAAGTCCCGGGAACAGTTCGAGATTCGCACCCATAAACGA
>JBHIBM010000391.1:0-2086 GCA_046759085.1 Candidatus Zixiibacteriota bacterium | reverse complement strand
CTGGACCGGGAGTTGGGACACTTTTTCGAACGCCTCAAGAGAAGAGGTTTGTGGGACAGCTCGCTTATAATAATCACCGCCGACCACGGGGAGGAATTTCTAGAACACTTGAGGTGGGGTCATGGACAATCACTATATCAGGAGCTAATTCACGTTCCCCTTCTGTTAAAATTTCCTAAGAGGGCCGACATCTCTACTCAAGTTATCGAGAATCCCGTAAACACCATCGATATAACCCCGACGATTCTTGATTTCGTCGGTCGAGCTGACCTCGCTACTGAGATGCAGGGGAAGAGCTTGTTGCCTTTAATCCGTGGTCAGGGAGAGAGGGGGAATCAATCGATATTCAGTGAAGTGGAAGAGCTTTACTGTCAGGTTGTGGTTTATGCCCTGCTCGAGGATACACTTAAGCTTATCCTCAGCCGTGACCAAGAAGGAGAGAACAAGGTTGAGCTTTACAATATCGTAAGAGACCCCGGAGAGAAAAACAATCTGTGGAGAGAGAGCGAAGGGGCTTTGGGAATGAAAGAGAGATGCGAAAATTTCATCAATCACCTGCAGGCTGGGGAACCCAGGGAGAAATCCAAGTTTGACCCTCAAACCCTGGAGAAGCTAAAGGCCATGGGATACCTCCGATGAATATAAGATCTGTCAGGAGCTACTCTTACTTTGATCCGGGAGTAGAATCGAGAGTATGTTCGACAATGTCGACCAGGACAGCCCCCCTGGGGTATTCCCTCTTCCGCAGATTGCTCTCCCGGGAACGGGATTCGATGCTTCAGACCAGAGAGAAGATCCCGGATTTGGTGAGAGTGATAGAGCAGAAGATTAGGTTCTGAGGTCGTCTGATTTTGCTTCATCTCATCCTGACCGAACTGGATTGTCTCTGCTCGCTGAGTTCGAAGAGCACAGAGAATGGCTAGCCAGAGATCCTTGAGCTTTTCTGAATTCTTCAAATTTGAACTGAAGGTTTCTCTCTCACTTCTTCTGTTTGCCTTCTTGGTGGAGGTTTTCATCAGCCTCATTCAGGGAGTAATCATCTGGGATGAATATACCCTTCTGGGGGTTCTTTTCTTTGGGTTCCTTTATTCATTCCTGGGTGTTGTTTTAGGGTTACTCTCCACCGTCCTTGGGTATTTGACCTCCGGTGCGCCGCGGCAAGTTTACTTGAAATTCTTTGGGATCGCCTTTCCCTCGGTGCTGGTTGGTTGCCTTTATCTTACAGAGGCAATTCATCCCCGAATAGCGCTCCTCTTTCCGGAAATGGCGATGACCATCTGCTACGGCATTATTGCAGTCGCTGCTTCTCTACTTATCTGGGCTGTCTGGAGATTTTGGCTGAGAAAAAGGACCTCCGCGGTTGGCATCGTCGAATTTTTTCAAGGAGGTACGATATTCTTAGCCCTACTGGCGATTTGGGCCTTCAGTATGGACGTGGGTTTCATCAGAGGTTCTTTTGACTGGCCGCAGCGTCTACTTTTTGCTTCGGCCTGGCTTGGGGTTTTTCTTTTGGGATTCCCTCTGGTGAGGATTATCTCCGGGAGGTTGACACGGTACTTTTCTCCCCCGGCTTTCACCCTTTCCAGAAGGAATAAACTCTCGGTTACGGTCTTCGTCTTGTTGGCTATGGGGTATTGCTTTGTCTTGGCGGAGCGTTTTAACCCTCATTCTCCGGACAAATATGCCATAAGGTCTCACGTAGGGTCTAATTCCACCGAGAAACCTAACATCTTCCTCTTTGTCCTGGATACCTTTCGGGCGGACCAGCTGTGGGATCAGGGGGAGGAAGTTGCTCCCAATCTGACCGCACTTTTTGGCAGCTGTGTGGTCTTCAAACAGGCTTACTCTCCTTCAAGCTGGACCCTGCCGGCAACGCGCTCGATATTTTCTTCCCTCTACTCGACAACCGCCAGGAGGGAATCCAGCAAATCTCAGTTGGCCCTCCACACCCTTCCGGAGATGCTAGCTGAGAACGGCTATCGGACCGTGGGCTTTACGGAGAACCACATCGTCACGGGAGCCCTTTTTGCGCAGGGATTCGACCGCTACTATGCCCTCATCCGGTTCTACGTTTCCAGCAACTTCG
>JBHIBM010000390.1:0-2092 GCA_046759085.1 Candidatus Zixiibacteriota bacterium | reverse complement strand
GCTCGTCTTTAAGCTCGGAGGCCAACGCTACCGTCCCGCATGATTCCTGGACGGTTCTGGGCTCACCAGGTGACACAGTGGGAGCCACGCATTACGACTATCAGAGCAACGGCTCGACGGGAAGCAGGATTGTCAAGGACTACCTTGGAGGTTTTCATTTCACGTGGATGAATGGGATTGGTTTCTGGCAGGGTAACCGCTGGGTCTGGTACAACTTCCTGGATGAAAACGTCGTTTGGCCCTGGCCGAAGACCGGCACTCAGGTCAACACCACCCAAGGCGCGGGCTATTGCCAGATTGACGTCCTCTCCGATGGTCGGGCGGTAGTTGCTTACCATAGTGCTAACAACGCGCTCTACACCTGTATCGGGATCGACGTCATCCGCGGCTTTGGCGTCTTCACCGAGATCGACGTACCCGAGGTTCAGAGTCAATACCATTACTACTGGCCCTACACAACGATTGACCGCGCTGATCGCATTCACCTCATCTGCACTGAGAAATTACCTAGCGCTGGTGACCCTACTCCTTTCATGTACACGCGTTCAGCGGATGAGGGCTATAGCTGGACGAATCCGGAAATAGTCGATACCGTCATAGGCTTGTCCCAGATTATCGTCTCCTCAAATGTGTCTGATAGAGTAGCTATTGTCTACGCGACGCGGGAGTATGAAAACCCAGAAGACATCCCTGACGTGTATTACATCGAATCCGAAGACGGGACCCACTGGGACTGGAGCAACAAGGTCAACATCACCAACTATCAACCGGGAGATACCGTTGGTGCTTGGTGGAGCGATCTGGATGCTGTCTACGACTATGGGGATGATCTGCACGTTATCTGGAACACCCCGATTCGGGACCGCTTGAACGAGACCCTCCTTTGGCATTGGTCGGAAGAAACCGGAATAACTCTGGTGGCTGCGGCCAAGTGGAATTCAAATCCGGGTGCTTGGAACCGGAGTATCGCGAAAGTGAGCATTGCAGTTGACTCCAGTGACAACCTCTTCGCGCTCTGGAGCCAGTTCACAGAGGAAGACACATCAGCAGGGGGATACTCGAACGGCGACCTTTATATGAGTTACTCCACCGATGGCGGGCTCACCTGGGGCGAGCCAGAGAATATCACCAATAGTCCCTCCCCTGGCTGCTGGCCCGGACAGTGCGACAACGACCATTGGTCCTCTTTGGCAGAAGAGGTGGACGACTACCTGCACATCGTCTATATCAACGACAAGGATGCTGGAGGTATTCCGCAGTCTGAAGGGGTTGACACCGAGAATCCAGTGTTGTATTTGAGAGTTGAGAATCCCGCCCGCCAAGCTAACGTTCAGGAGACGAAGTCAAGCCTCCCGATGGTGACCTCCCTGCTTCAGAACTATCCCAATCCCTTCAATGCCACGACCGAGATCACCTACCAATTGGCAACAGATGGCCCGGTCAAGCTGGAGATTTTCAATCTTCTCGGCGAAAAGGTTGAGACGGTCGTTGACGAAAAACAGACTCCTGGAGAGAAATCGGTGATCTGGGATGCCTCTGGGTTCTCATCCGGCACTTATTTCTGCAGGCTGACTGCGGGAGACCTCACCCAGATTCGTCGGATGACGCTTCTGAGATAGACACCAGCTGAAAGCAGAATCGCATATTAGAGGGCAGCAAAACAAATCCCCACCTTTCGGTGGGGATTTGTTCGACGTAGGATTGGGTGTTATTCCTGGGGCTTAGATTTCGTGCCATCAACTACCGGAATTTGAGGCTGTTGAGCATATCGTGGAACTCCCCCTGGTTGGTGTTGTAGAACTCCCGTTCACAGTAGAAATGAATCACAAGTATGTGATCGCCCCTTTTCATCAGATAGACTTCATAAATATTGAAGTCCTCAATCAACCTGGTATTGCCGTCTGTTTGGAGAACTCCGCCACCCGCTGAGAGATGAGCACGCCGGAACTTGTTTTTCAGCCGGAAAAATTTCGCCTCCGCCTCTCCCAGCTGAGTAGAGGTGCTGTCGTAAAACTCAGTGTCAGTCAAAATCTTCATCTTCTGGAAAAGCTTGTTTTTAGAATTCACCGAATTCACTGATTCCGCAAGCAAC
>JBHIBM010000389.1:0-2108 GCA_046759085.1 Candidatus Zixiibacteriota bacterium | reverse complement strand
ATCATCCGCATCGTCTCGGTGTAGTCGCCGGAGGAGAGCTCGGAAGCGTTCCAGACAACTTACGCGTGTCCTGCCTGCTGTTAGCTGTCTGCTAAAGTTGCCACCTTTCGGCCAGGGTTGCAGTAGACCTCCAGATAGAGACAACCGTCACGGTATCTGTTCATTGATGGTGGCGCCAGCCTTCATGTGCCCCGAGAGTTTGCGCTTTACCACCGGCGTGGGGAGAAAACTCCGGATGAGCACCAGATGCTCTCTTGAGCATGCTCTTAAGTTGTCCAAATATCCGCAGGTAAAAGATCAACAGGGATGACAGCGCCTTGTAGCCCTGTCGATCAAAAGCACATTTCAGAATCAGACACCGTGAGATATCTGCAATGACTGGCATCTTGGCAACAATTATCACTGTCCCAAATAGTGCACTCTTGAGAACCTAAACCGAATTTGCTTTACCCACCAAAGTAAAGGAAATGCGAAGAATTTATGCTCTATTCTAAAAGCCGATATTGAGCGCAGAATAGAGAGTTTGATACGCCCCAGTATACTTCTTCTGCGCATATAATTTCGTTTGCTGTCTTCAGGCATGAAGTGGAGAGGGAAGTAGACCCATACCGCACTTCTTACAGCAGTTTCATGCTTCCTATTGAGCCATCCCATTCTGCAACCCGGACGGTAAAACCTATCTGCGACCCCCTCCAAATCCATGCTTGCATAATCGTGCGAAGGGCCAAGAGCTGCTTTGCCTAAGGAGGTGCTTGGGAGAGGCCAGTATCGGAGGAATGAAACCGGATTCAACGGATTCTGACGTCTGATCCATCTGGCCAGCTCTATTGTATCCTTAAAATCCTGCCATGTTTCTTCCGGCAGGCCAACCATCATGTTGGACCAGAACCGAATCTTCGTACGCTTCAATCTATTAACGAGATTCTTGACGTCTTCTGTTCTTATATTCTTCTCCATGCTATCCAGCAGTTTTTGGCATGCAGTCTCAACCCCAACTGACATCAGACGACATCCGCTCCTCTCAAAAAGAAGAATCTCTTCATCAGTATATCTCAGTAACTGATCCGCCTTTCCATAAGCCTCCCATTCCAGCCCCAAGCCTTCGTAGAGAAAACCCTCGGCTATCCTCAGAGCCCTCTCCTGGTCGTCAAAGAAATTAGTATCCACAAAGAACACGTTTCTTACTGCGTATTTCTTGGAGAGAGAACTGATCTCCTCAACGACTCGCCAGGAAGGAAGGGCCGAATATTGCGACTGATGAACGGCCGTGACGGCGCAGAAATTGCATTCTCCGGTACAACCCCGGCTTGACATATAGTTGATCTTGTTCCCGCCTCTTAAGTATGAGGGAACGTCCACCAAATGATAGGCCATGGGCGGTGTCTTACTCAACTCGGAGATGGGCTCCCGGGGCGGGATTACGACCGGGCTGGCTTCGCCCCTTTCTCTGTAAGCAACACCGGACAAGTGGCTGAAGCCAGAATCGTTACGGATTGCCTCTGTAAGCGGGAGGATCAGATTATCGGCCTCTCCGATAACGACACAGTCTACACAGGAACTCTTTGCGAAGATAGAGGGACCCAAGGAGGGTCCCCAACCACCCCATACCAGGGGCACATCTGGTGCGACGTCCTTTATCCACTTTGCGAATCGCAAAGCCTGCTGGCATTGGGTGCCGACTCGGGTGGAGATCCCCACAAAAATAAGGTCATCAATATTCCCCAGGTCCTGACTTGAGAACCACCCGGTCTTTAGTCTTTGATCGAGAATACTGACTCTATAGCCGTGCTGAGTCAAAACACCGGCCAGAGATATTACCTCTAAGGGAGGATACAGGGGGCGTTGATTCCTCATCACCAGAGGGAAAAAGAACAACACTCTATCTCTTTTGACCGCCTGCGTTCTTGACTGCATTGCTACACTTCCTAAGTTTGCTCAATCGCTCCTTGGTCTCCGACGGTTCGAGGCTCCCAAAGTTAGATGCAACTAGTCAGGAAAACGACAACTATTTCGCCACCCCTTCTCAGTCTTGGTGACAGCTCTGAAAGATTATTTGACCAGGATCATCCTCATCGTCTCGGTGTAGTCGCCAGCGCTGAGCTTGTAGA
>JBHIBM010000388.1:0-2119 GCA_046759085.1 Candidatus Zixiibacteriota bacterium | reverse complement strand
CACGTTCACCAATCCTATGTAAGGAATTGTAATCATCCTTCTGGCCAAAAGATATGTGAGAAAGGAGGTTTTGTAAACAGTGACGAAGGGGGTAGCGACTATTGCGCTCTCCAGTGTGGCAGTTCCGGAGGCGACCATCATCAGGTGGGAGTGCCTCATGAGTTCGTAGATGTCCTTCTGTGTTACTCTGAACTCTGTTGTAGAGCTTCTGAAATACGGTTCTATTTGTTCCTTCTTCAGAGTGGGAGCGAGCCCGACGACAGGGACCACCCGAGGAGAATCCTTCATCACCTCCACTGCGGATTTGAGCATAATCGGGAGAATTATCCTAACCTCCTGAGGGCGAGAGCCGGGCAAAAGCCCCAGTATCAGCTTATCTGGTGGTATGTTCAATCTCCCGCAGAACGCCTCTCTGTCGGGATTGAAATCTATCTCCTCCAAAAGGGGGTGCCCCACGAACTCGACATCGACTCCGGCCTTTCGGTATAACTCCTCCTCAAAGGGGAGGATGACGACCATCTTATCTACGGTACTTTTGATCTTTCCCAAACGGTTCTTCCCCCAGGCCCAGATCTGGGGGCTGATGTAGTACATCACCTTGAGTCCCATCGCCTTGGCCCTTTTTGCCAATCGCAGGTTGAAGCCGGGGTAATCAACCAAGATGAGGACATCTGGCTTCTCTCTTCTCAACGCGTCCACGGTGGTCTTCATCACCTTTCTCATAAACGGGAGGTGAGATAAGACCTCGAAAAACCCCATAAAGGAGAGCTGTTCGACGTGAAAGAGCAGTTGCACCCCGGCGGCTCTCATCCGTTCTCCCCCGAGACCGAGCATTCTGACGGAGGGTAGAAGTTGCCGGAGATTCTCTGCCAACTTCCCGGCGTGCAGATCTCCGGAGGGTTCACCGGCGACGATGAATATGGTTTTACCCGGGGGCATAACTAAGCCGAGAGGCTTTTTTTGTGGGAGTTTATCGCTTCGATCGTAGTCAAGGCTAACCTTAAGGCCTCCAAGCCCTCCTCTGGGGGCACCTCGGGAGTGGTGTCCTCCTTCACCGCCCGCACAAACGAGCTCACCTCCGTGAGAAGCATATCCGCCTCCTCAATTCGCAATTTACTGTACAGGATAGTTTTACCCGAGTCAGCAACAGGAATTGTTCCCACAATGGTTTCCTCTGCCACCTTCGAATCTCCCTCCCCGATGGAGATCAGCTTGTAAAGCTCACTCTTCCGATTCAGGAAATCGATGGAGATATAGGCATCCCTCTGGAAGAGGCGCATCTTACGCATACTTTTGGCGGAGATTCTGCTGGCGGTGAGGTTGGCAACACAGCCGCCTGCGAAGTTCAGCCGGACGTTGGCAATATCATCACTCTCGGTGATCACCTCTACACCGGAGGCTCGGAGATCAGTCATAGGTTGCCCGACCACGTGGGAAATCAGATCCAGATCGTGAATCATCAAGTCCAGAACCACATCGACGTCAGTTCCCCGGGGGTTGAACTGCGCCAGACGATGGGTCTCGATGAACATCGGCTTTTCGATATGCTCTTTAGCGGCCAAGAATGCGGGGTTGAACCTCTCGATGTGCCCCACCTGCAGCTTTAAGCCCCTCTTTTGGGACAGCCTCAAGAGTTGTTCAGCTTCGGACAGGGTGGTCGTGAGCGGTTTCTCTATTAGAACATCTACCCCCTTGTTCAGGCACCGTTGTGCCACCTCGAAATGAGAGATGGTGGGGACAGCGACACTGGCGATGTCGATCTCTCCCAAAAGCGAATCCAGGGAGGGGTAGGCCTCGCATCCATGGCCTCGTGCAACCTCCTCCCGAAGCCTTTTGTCGGAATCGAAAATCCCGGTCAATTCGACCTCAGGAATTTTCGCATAACAGCGGGCGTGTGCTGACCCCAGGCGTCCGACGCCGATCACCCCAGCTCTCAGCAACTCGATCCCTCCTTGCCAGAAGGAAAAACGCCCCCGGGCAGGTCCGAGGGTTAGGCGAGATAATCTCACAGCTCACTTGGTGATGCCTCTCTCGCTTTTTCGCACGAACTCGATCAGTTTCAAGACCTCCTGCGTTAGCTCCACGCTGCTTTCGATCGCCTCCAGTGCCTGGGTGGTAT
>JBHIBM010000387.1:0-2124 GCA_046759085.1 Candidatus Zixiibacteriota bacterium | reverse complement strand
CCACAGTTCGGAATTCCGGGTCCAGCTCTCGCGGTTGTCGTCTTCCTTTTCAGAAAGGGAGACCTCAAAGTGCAGATGTTCGTTGGTGACATTCCCCTTCTTGCCTATAGAGCCGATTATGTCCCTCTGTTTGACTCTGTCGCCGACCTTTTTGGCTATGTCGTGCATGTGATGATAGTGATTGTAAACGAAGTATCTGTCATACTTTTTATCGTTTTTCAGAACCAGGTGCCCTATCTGCGGATTGACATAGGCAACGACACCGTCGGCAACCGCACGTAGGGGTGTCCCCTCGGGATTGTTGAACTCCACTCCCTGGTGCTGGCGGAACTCCCCTCCCATGGTAGTGCCATATAGATAGCATTGATCTAACTGATTATTATACTCCGCGCTCACCGGTCTTATCATCCAGCGATGCTCCGGCTCCTCTACTTTGTCAAAGACAGGTATGTTCGATTCCTCTGGTTTTGGCATCTCCGGCTTCTCCGTCGTGCTCTTGTATAGACCCGAGTTTGTCCCGACGTAGACAGCCCCGTCATTGTCCGCGTGGATGCAGTTAATACCCCGGGAGGGGAGACCACTTTCAGGTCCAAATAACTGCCACGTCTCCCCACCATCAGGGCTGTGGGCTAAACCTTTATATGTGCCCGCCCACAATTCGCCCTTGGAAGTGACTGCAACAGATATGATATAGTCACTCGGTAACATATCTGTCCCGATTTGTTGCCACATCTCCCCCGCATCTGTGGATTTAAATAGACCTTTCGGGGTTCCCGCATAGACTATATCACCATTTACGGCCATGCATAACATCTTCGTTCTCGGTAAACCTTGCTCTGTGTAACTATTGTCGGGAGCGACTATCTTCCAACTTTTCCCACTATCAAACGAGAGAGAAAGACCTCTCAAAGTGCCGAGAAAGATTCTCTCACCATCTGTGTGCATACAGTATATATACTGGCTGGAGATTCCGGAGGATTCTTCGAGCACTCTCCACTCTTTTTCATCCTTGAAGAACATCAAGCCGTCAGCGGAGCTGATAAGCGCCCTGTGTGAATCCACGTAGGCACCAGTGCAGTAAGTGTAAACCGGTCCAAAGAAGTTGTATCCGTATCGCTTCCATTTCTTGCCACCGTCTGAGGATATGTTTATCCCATCCCCCATGGTTGCCAGAACGATCCTATCTCCGGTAAAGTCGATGTTGTGGATGTAATTCCAGCTTAATCCGTCCTTCTTGGTTTTGTTCGACCAGCTCACTCCATTATCGTGCGAAATCAAGAGCCCTTTCCCATAAGTACCGAGCATCATCAGATTCCCCTTCCTGGCAATGCATAAGATGTGGTCGTCACCATGTTCTGGACCCAGGTCGATTTTCTCCCAGTATATCTTCATGCCCTCTTCTCCACCTCCACAAGAAAACAACAGGACTAGTGACGCCAATATTGCTATCTTAACCAGGACAGATTTCCTTCTCATTTGCATTTTTCACCTTGGTTTTTGCGGATTCAACGCTGAAGCAAGGCTTAAGAACCTTTCTATTGTGACCTCTTCCGGTCGGGTTCCTTTGTCCAAGCCAACATCTGCTAAGATCTCCTCAAGTTCTGGTTTAGATATGTCCAAGCTACTGGAGAGCGAATTCACAAGCATCTTCCTTCTTTGAGAAAATGCCGTCTTCACCAGCCAGAAGAAGAATTCCTCCTCTTCGGGTTTGACCAGTGGGATGGGACGAGTAGTTATCCTGACCACGGTGGAGGAGACCTTCGGTTGAGGCTTAAAACACTTCGGAGAGACTTGGAAAAGCTTCTCAAGTCTGGCATAGACTTGAACGAATATCGAGAGAAGACCGTACGCTTTCTTTCCACTGGATGCGGACAATCTGTCCGCCACCTCCTTCTGAACCATAAACACCGCGGCCTCGATGACTTCCCGATCACCAACAATCTTACGCATAACCGGCCCCGTGATTCTGTAAGGGAGGCTGCCCACCAACTTCAATTTGCCCTCTTTGGCGGCGAGCCTCAGATCGAATCTGAGAAAATCTCCTCTAACGAGCTTCAGTTTTTTCCTGTCCCCGAGCCTTCTCTGCAGAGAAGAATAGAGCCCCCTGTCGAGCTCGACCGCCAA
>JBHIBM010000386.1:0-2125 GCA_046759085.1 Candidatus Zixiibacteriota bacterium | reverse complement strand
TGTATCGCTTCCTCACCGGTTTGCATAAACGCTTCCCCGTCGCCGAGGGGGAGGTTAAATTCTGCGGCGCGATCATAACGGTGAACAGCTTGAGCGGTAAAGCCACACATATCGAACGGCTCCGAATCGACCTGCCAATAAGGAGATGAGGCCATGTTGGCAACCGTCATCGACGGCAAAAAGATCGCCGAGGGAATAAGGACCGAACTGAAGGGGAAGGTCGACAATTATCGAGCCAAAGGGATAATCCCCGGTTTGGTAGCTGTCCTGGTGGGCGAAAACCCCGCCTCCAGGATATACGTTAATATGAAAGCCAAGGCTTGCCAGAAATTGGGCATTCACTCCGAGGTTATAAAGTTCCCGGAAGACACCGCCCAATCGGAGCTGATCGACAAGGTTGAAGAGTTAAATGATCGAGACGATATTCACGGTATCCTGGTCCAATTCCCACTCCCGAAGGAGATGGACGAATTCGAGGTCAACCTCAAAATCGACCCCGCAAAGGATGTCGATGGCTTCCACCCTGAAAATATTGGCCGAATGCTCATCGGTAAGCCCTCCTTTTTGCCGGCAACCCCCCTGGGGATAATTGAACTTCTCAAACGCTCCGGCAACTCTCCTGAAGGAAAACATGTCGTCATTCTGGGAAGGGGTAACATCGTCGGCAGACCTCTAGCGGTTATGTTAGGACAGAAACAGAAGGGAGCCAATGCCACCGTGACTTTGTGTCACACCGGAACGCAAGACTTGAGCTCCTTCACCAAAACTGCGGATATACTCATCTGTGCCATGGGTGTTCCCGAAATGATAAAGGGCGATATGATCAAACCCGGGGCGGTGCTTGTTGATGTCGGTACTAATCGGGTTCCGGATCCGGGGAGCGAAAAGGGCTACCGCCTGAGCGGGGATGTCGATTTCGATTCCGTCCATGCTGTCGCCGGCGCGGTAACTCCAGTTCCCGGCGGGGTGGGTCCGATGACCATAGCCATGCTTCTATCCAACACCGTCAAGGCAGTCGAAATGCAGGTTGGTTAGTGGTTAGGTAGCCAAGGTTGTCTCAACCTTAGGATTCCGATGAAAAATGGAAACGAAGATATATACCGTTTCGGAGCTGACCAGAGAAATTAAGCTCACCTTAGAGAGCGGTTTCCCCGCAATCTGGGTGGAGGGGGAAATCTCCAACTACAAACTGCACTCCTCCGGTCACCGTTATTTCTCCCTGAAGGACTCCGAATCCCAACTGCGATGCGTCCTCTGGAGGTGGCAATCGGGGAGGTTACCGGCGGAGTTGAAGGACGGGCTGCAAATCATCGCCTGCGGCAATCTGACAGTATTCGAGAGGGCCGGACAGTATCAGTTAGTCGTTGCTACCATTCAACCGGTAGGAGTCGGAAGATTAGAAATAGAATTCCAGGAGCTCAAGAGAAAACTGTTCGAAGAGGGCCTCTTCTCCGAAGAGTTCAAGAAACCCCTTCCCGGATATCCGGAAAAAATCGGGGTTGTGACCTCCCCAACCGGCGCTGCCATAAGAGACATCATAAACATACTCCAGAGGCGATTCCCGCCGGTAGAGATAATCCTACGACCGACACTGGTTCAGGGGGAAGGTGCGGCTGAAGACATCGTCTCCGCAATCGAGGAGTTTAACGAATGCGGTGAGGTCGATTTGATAATTGTCGGACGTGGCGGTGGTTCCATCGAAGACCTCTGGGCTTTTAACGAGGAGAAAGTGGCACGAGCAATCTTCTCTTCAGAGATTCCAATAGTCTCTGCAGTAGGACACGAGATCGACTTCACCATCAGTGATTTTGCCAGTGACCTCCGCGCTCCCACTCCCTCGGCAGCGGCTGAACTTGCGGTCC
This sequence comes from Candidatus Zixiibacteriota bacterium, assembly GCA_046759085.1. Classification (GTDB taxonomy): domain Bacteria; phylum Zixibacteria; class MSB-5A5; order DG-27; family DG-27; genus DG-27. The sequence goes on along the minus strand of JBHIBM010000386.1, from coordinate 263 downwards.
CGGACAGAGCCGAACTTATGCGAAACATTGTTGACTTGCACGCAAGTATGGCCAATCTTATGCAGGGGCAGTTGGCCGAAGTTGGGCAACGTCTCGACTATCTGAGGGAGAGCTACGGTTTCCGGCGCTTCTTGGAGATGTTGGATTCCAGGCAAGAGCAGCTGACGAACTTACAGGAAAGCTTAAGTGCCGCCTTCGGAAGGGTCATCCAGGATAAGAGAAATCGCCTGATGATGAGTTCGGAGAAGTTGTCCGCTCTCTCG
>JBHIBM010000385.1:0-2130 GCA_046759085.1 Candidatus Zixiibacteriota bacterium | reverse complement strand
ATCCTGGCGATGAAAAAGGAGAAGGCCTCTTTCAGACTCTACAACGATCTTGCCGCCACCACTGCCGACGAGAGCCTCAGAGCAACTCTGCTAAGCCTCGCTCAGGAGGAGGCCAAACACAAATTGCGGCTCGAGGTCGAGTACGACGAGCATTTCCTGACGGAGAACTGAGGTTATCGGTGGTTACGCCCAATGAGGTGGCGTGCCCCTAAGGAAGAAATCGTTTAACGTTACAGTGGAGTAAAAAGCAAAGGAGCAAGAAAATGCTGTCAAGAAAGACAATCGTTGGAATCCTGGTGCTGACGGTTATGGTGGTTGCTCCCGTCTCCAGTCGACAGTCAGCTACCAAGGCCTATGCCCAAGAACATCCCAGTGAGCACCCTCAGGAACATCCTGCCGAACACCCTAACTCGATGGAAAAACCCTCTCTGAGCAAGGAGGACTTGGCCGAGGCCATCGAGGCCTACGTGAAGAAAGAGACTACCCTCAAGGGAGGTTTCTTCCTAGTCTACGATGATGTCGCCAAGAAACCGCTGGTTCTCTCTTTAGAGAAAGTTCATAAACAGCGGCTCTCAAAGGTCGGTGAGGATCTCTACTTCGCCTGCGCCGACCTCAAAACGCCGAAGGACAAGCTTTACGACTTGGACATCTTTATGAAGGGAGCAGACAAAGATCATCTTGAGGTCACGGAGATCACAATCCACAAGGAGGCCGGCAAGGAAAGGTACACCTGGTTTGAAAAGGGCGGCATCTGGAAGAAGGAACCTGTCAGAGGCCGGAAGGGGCGGTAAGCATCTGAAATAGACCTGTCCCCTCGGTGATACCCGGGGCTTAGAAGGAGGTTGAGTATGGTGCGCCACTCGGTTCCGACAGCTGTGATCATCAGATTAGCCGTTGTCTCCTTGGCAGCGGCGCTGCTCACGGTGTCATGTCTTACGGGATGTTCTTCCGTTCATCGTGAACAGACTGTCGAGGTGAGCTATCGCTTCACGGCCCGGGACATTCCTGCCAACGCGGAACGGATCCATGCCTGGGTTCCCCTGCCTCTATCAGATAGGTGGCAGCATCTGGAGCATTTTCGCGTTGATGGCAATTTGCCATACAGAATCCTCAATGAGCCGGAGTACGGCAACCGTTTCCTCCTCTTCGACCTGTCTGGAGCGGAGCCGGGCGAGGGTGCCGAAGTCGTCGTCGCCGTGACCTTCCGTGTAAACCGCAAGTCCTACCGAGCTCTTGGGGCCCCGGGAGTTGGCGAATCGACCCCGCAGGAGACCCTTGCCCGTTTTCTTGCCCCGGACCGCTTAGTCCCCGTTGGCGGAAGAGTCGCCGAGGAGGCTCGAAGGGTAGCCGGCGAGGTGAAAGATCCACTGGTACAGGCGAGGCGCCTCTACGATCACATCGTCGCCACTGTCACCTACGACAAGAGTGGCGAAGGCTGGGGTCGCGGCGACGCTCTCTACGCCTGCGACGTCCGTGCCGGAAACTGCACCGACTTCCACTCTCTTTTCATCGCAGAGGCGCGAGCCCTGGGCATCCCGGCGCGGTTCATCATGGGTCTGCCGCTGCCGGAGGGAGCGTCCCAGGGCACGATAGAGGGTTATCACTGTTGGGCCGAATTCTACCTCCAGGACCGGGGCTGGGTGCCAGTGGATGCCTCCGAGGCCAGCAAGTTCCCACAGAGAAAGGAGACCTTCTTCGGTGGACTTGACGCAAACCGGGTTGCCTTTACCGTCGGGAGAGACATCCACATTCCCCAGTCCTCCGCCGGGCCTCTGAACTACGTCATTTATCCCCATGTGGAGGTGGACGGACGGCCTCACGAAAAGGTGGAGACGCGCTTCTCCTTCCGGGATTATAAGGCACGGTAAAACGCAAACGACGGCGGTCTAAAGACCGCAGAAAGTGAGGTTTCAATGAAAGAAAGAACCGGGATCATAACAGTCGAAGGGAAACCACTCACCTTGCTCGGAGAGGAGGTCAAAGTCGGTGATAGGGCTCCGGACTTCACGGTGCTGGACAATGATCTGTCGCCGGTCAACTTCGCCACCTACCGGGAGAAAATCTGCATTATCTCCTCGGTCCCCTCTTTGGACACCCCGGTGTGTGACACCGAGACCAGGAGGTTCAACC
>JBHIBM010000384.1:0-2143 GCA_046759085.1 Candidatus Zixiibacteriota bacterium | reverse complement strand
GTTCCCACGTATGAAAGAAACGAAACTGATCGTGATCGGCCTCGATGGCGCCACCTTCGACCTGATCGACCCATTCATACAGGCGGGGGAATTGCCCAACCTGGAGAGGTTAATCTCTGGGGGCGTTAGAGCTCCACTCAAAAGCACCACACCGTCGGCTACCTTTCCAGCCTGGACCTCATTTGCCACCGGGGTCAATCCCGGGAAACATGGGATTCTCGATTTCACCAGGATGAAACCGAACAGTTACGGAATCGAGTTTCTAAACTCCAGCCACCGTAAATATCCCGCCTTATGGGAGGTTTTGAGCAAACTCGGTAAGAGAGTCTGCGCAGTTGCTCTACCCGGCACTTATCCACCAGAAGAAGTCAACGGAGTTATGATTTCAGGCTTCGATTCTCCGGTGGCGACCGAAATCGATGCCTCCTTCGTCTATCCGAAGGAGCTTTTCTATGAGCTCAACTCGAAGTTCGGCCGTTTCCCCTTCGCCGATTTCCAGGAGTTAGTAATCGAGGAGGGCTGGCACGACCTCGCCTTCGAGAAGCTCCTTTCCGGACTGAGACGGAAGAGGGATATAGCCCTGCATCTATTCAAAAAGGAAAAGTGGGATCTTTTCCTAATCCTCTTCGGGGAGGCTGATACCGTGTCGCATCATTTCTGGTGCGCCTTCGATGAGGCCTCCCCGAGATTTGTGCCCGAGTTGGCAAGCAAGCACCGGGAGGCCATAAAGAAGATATATCGGGAGCTGGACAATGCCATCGGGGAGTTGGTGGATGCAGCGGGGGAGGAGTATTATGTCCTCCTGGCCTCCGACCATGGTTTCGGGGGCGCCGGGGATAAGATCTTCTACATGAACAGATGGCTGGAAAAAGAGGGTTTTTTGACCTTCAGGGAGGCTGGAGGTCCTTTCTCCGCTAACATCGACACTCTCAAGAAAATGGGGATGCGCCTCATTCCTCCGAAGGTTCAAGAATGGCTCATGCGCTCTCCTTTGAAACAGTTGGCTGCCAATTTGGAAGCCAGATCCCGCTTCGGCATGATAGACTGGGAGAAGACGAAAGCCTTCAGCGAGGAGCTGAACTACGCCCCCTCGATTAGAATCAATCCAGAAGCAAAGAGGCCAAAGGGGATCGTCAAAGAAGGCGAATATGAAAGCTTATGTGCGGAAATCATACAGAAGCTGGGCGACTTCAAAGACCCCTTCACCGGAGAGAAGATCGTAAAGAGAGTTCACCGCCGGGAGGAGCTTTATTCCGGTCCCTTCGTTCCCGAAGCCCCTGATCTGATACTGGAGCTGGAATTGGATAACGGGTATTCTTACTCCTGCTTGAAAATCTCTCCTTCAGAAAATCCTCCCCCCCTCCGAAAGATGGAGAGGCGGGAATACATCGGTGCCAAAGGAAGAAGCATGAACGGCAGCCACCGCCCGGAGGGGATCTTCATCTTAAAGGGGGAGGGGGTGAAATCCGGCTCCTGGCTTGAAGAAGCGGAAATAATTGACATAACTCCCACCTTGTATTATCTTTTGAATGTAGAGATCTTCAACGATATCGATGGTTCCGTGTTAATCTCCGCTTTCGAGAAGGAGTTTAGAGATCGAAATAGGGTTAAATATGCTGAAACGTCTGGGGGCTTCGGTTTCAAAGTCAGGGAACGACCCTATACGGGAAAGGAGGCAAGGGAGGTTGAAGAGCGCCTCCGTGCCCTCGGATACCTGGAGTAAAGAAGACCTGCCCCATCCCATCAAGCTCTCGGTGATCTTCCCGGCTTACAACGAGGAGCAAAACATCGGGAGGGCGGTCGATTCCGCTCTGCAGGTGTTGGAGAAAATCGCTGACAACTACGAGGTGATCGTCGTCAACGATGGCTCCAGGGACTCCACCGAGAAGATTGTCCAGCAGATTTATGGCCACAACGGTTTCGTTCGCCTCGTCTCCCACAGTCGGAACATCGGCTACGGCGGAAGCCTCCGCTCCGGGCTGGAGGCTGCAAAGTATGACCTCATCTTCTTCACCGACGCCGACCTGCAATTTGACCTCAACGAAATCTTAAACCTTTTAAGATGGATTCAAGAATACGACCTCGTTATCGGTTACCGCCTCAAGCGGTCGGATGCTTTCACGAGAAGATTCTATGCCTGGGG
>JBHIBM010000383.1:0-2159 GCA_046759085.1 Candidatus Zixiibacteriota bacterium | reverse complement strand
CGAACGGTTGAATTCTTCAAGATTGGGAAAAACATCACCTCCTTATTAGACTACAGATTGAAACAGTTTCTGTGCTCTTTCTATCTTTACGTTTTTTGTGAAAGACCTACCGTCCTGGCAAGTTGCTGGCTGGCATCATAAACCAGATACCCCTTATCAGGCGTAAGCTCCCTTCTCAACCACATAATAGCACAGTTTTCATAATTGTCAAGCAAATTTTACCCTCCCGGAATTGACCTCCGCAGGGCTCTACTCATACACATAGAGAACGTAGAAGTTAGGCTCTGTGAACATCTTTTCTGAAAAGTGACCCCGGCGGCAGAACCTTGATCGCCACCATGGTCAGATCGTCCAGCTGGGCACTGTCGCTGGTGAAATCTTGCACCCTTTCATATATCTCGTTGAGCAAATCCCTTGCCGAAAGTTCATACTTCTCTTCTATGACCTCAACCAATCGGTGCAGTCCAAACTCCTCCCCCTCCGGGCTGAAGGCCTCGGTAACCCCATCGGTGTACAGAATTAGAACATCCCCCGAGAAAAGACTCAGCGGTCTCTCTTCGTAGGTGGATAATTCCAAGACTCCCAGAGCAACTCCGCCATCGGAAAGGTATTCGATCGAACCGTCGGCTCTGCGGAGGATCGGGGGATTGTGCCCGGCGTTGGAGAAGGTCAAAACCCGGTTTTTCGTGTCCAAAACCCCATAAACGGCAGTAACATACATCTCCCTTTCGATGCTTTCGAAAAGGAGCCGATTCACCTTTTGAAAGATGGTTCGGATGGCGTAGTTGTTGAGTATTTCCGCCTTCAGGGAGGCTCTGAAGGCCGCCATTATCAGAGCCGCCGGGATTCCCTTCCCGGAGACGTCGGCGATTGCAACCCCGAGCTGATTCTCGACGATCTTGATGAAGTCGAAGAAATCCCCCCCCACCTCGGAGGAGGGGATATTCATGCCGGCGATGTCGAACCCCTTCACCTGCGGGTCTCCTTTGGGCAGGAAGGTGGTCTGGATCTGCCTGGCGATGGACAACTCCCCCTCCAGTCTCCTTTTCTCCAAAGCCTCCTGGTGGAGGCGAGCCCTCTCGATGGTGACCGCGGCCTGGGAGGCAAAGGCCTCCACCAGATCCAGGTTTTCCTCATCGTAGGCATTTTTCTGGTCGGATTCCAAGTTGAAGACCCCGATGATCTCTTCCCCGGCCTTGATCGGGACCGCTATCTCCGAGGCTGTCTGGGGACGCAGCCTGATGTAACGCTCATCGGAGATGACATCAGGAACTAAAACAGACTTCCCCATCTTTGCCACCCATCCAACCACCCCCTGTCCCACCTTGAGGTGGAGCTTCGATTCCACCTCCGGGTCCATACCTCTGGTGACAACGTTTTCGATCTCCTGGGTCTCGCTGTTTATCAAGTAAATCCCGACCGCATCGTATCTGACCACCCGGTAGAGGAGGTCGACGATCTGTTCTAAGATCTCGTCCATATCCAAATACATGGAGAGCTTCTTGCCGACCTCGAACAGGGTCACTTTTTCGAGAGTCTCCCGTTTGGCTTTTGCAATCAGGTGAGCGTTCTCCAGGGCGATTGCCATCTGATCGGCCAGGGCGTTCATAACCTCTAAGTCTTCGGGAGTGAATTTCCCGCCTCCCTTCTTGTTCAGAGCCTCGACCACTCCCAGGACAGCTCCGGTTCTCTTCAGGGGAACACAGAGAAGGGAGCGGGTTTTGAACTCGGAGGTTTCGTCTACGACCGGGTAGAAGCGGTCATCGGTGCTGACGTCGTCGACGACCACCCCTTTCCCAGAGTCGGCCACCCACCCGGCCACCCCCTTCCCCAACTCCAGGTAGGTCTTCTCCAGCTTAGAGACTTTCTCTCCTAAGGAGATGTAAAACTCAAGCCGCTCGTTCTTGGAATCCAGAAGGATTATGGAGCTGGCCTCTGCCTCCACATATTCAGTGGTGATATTGAGCATGTTCCTCAGCAGAGTGTCCAACTCCAAAGAGGAGTTGAGGATTTTGGCGGCGCGCATGAGAAGCTCAGATTTCTTCATGAGGTGTCATCCCGCCGGGCGGACCTGAACCGATAGTCTTTCCTCCTGCTCCCTCAGGCCGACAAAAATAGCTCCGGTGCCCAGATAAGTCAACAGCCATTTCGGAGATGTG
>JBHIBM010000382.1:0-2160 GCA_046759085.1 Candidatus Zixiibacteriota bacterium | reverse complement strand
TTAATCCCAAATGCCGATTCCTTTACCTACCTCCCCATCGACCTTTATTGGTGCGTGAGGAAGGCGTTGAGAAGCTTGAATCCGCAGGCTTTGATCATCGTGGAGACGGAACTCTGGCCGAATCTCTTGGGTGTGGCCAGAAAACTCAGGATCAGGGTCTTTCTGATCAACGGACGAATTTCCGCTAAATCTTTTCCCAAGTATAGGAAGTTCAAGTTCTTTTTCGCCTCGGTTCTCTCCGGCGTGGATACCTTCTTCATGCAAGCTGAAACTGACCAAGAGCGGATCGTGGGGATTGGGGCCCCCCCTGAAAAAGTGAAGATCCTTGGCAACACCAAGTTCGATTACCTCTCCTTAAAGGAGAGATTAGTTGACGGGGACAGAAGAGATGGTCTGTCCGAATTGCTTTCCCGATGGCAAGTCGTCGTTGCCGGTTCCACCCGGCGCGGGGAAGAGCAGGTAGTTCTGGAGGCTTTCCGCACTCTGAAATCCAATCGCAAGAACACCCTCTTGATTCTGGCTCCAAGACACCTCTCCAGATTGAAAGAGGTGGAGTCGTTGTTGAAGGAGGGAAAGTGGCGTTTCCTTCGCCGTCGTCAGCTGGAAAAGGTCAAAGGCGATAACTCCTTGGAGGTCATTCTCTTAGATACTATGGGGGAGCTTTTGACATTCTATTCTCTGGCAAAAGTGGCCTTTGTCGGTGGGAGCTTGGTGCCGGTTGGAGGACACGACCCCTTGGAGCCGGCGGCCTTTGCGGTGCCGGTGCTGTTCGGGCCCCATATGGAAAACGCCGCCGACTCCAGAGATCTGCTTTTGAAATCCGGCGGTGCTCTGGAGGTCAAAAACGGTGCTGAGCTGGCGGATAGTTTGGTGGAGCTTTTGAGCAACGAGGACAAGCGACGAGGTATGGGGCTCTCCGCTCAGAGAGTGATTGAGGAGAACTCCGGCACCTGCTCGAAGATAGTCGAAATCCTGAAAGCTAAGCTGAGCGCTGGCCCAAATCGTTAGCCGTTGGGTAAAGCCCTTGCAGTTCACAAAAAGAATGCTGAAATACAGAAGCGGATACAGAGACCTCCTTTTCTATCCTCTCTCCCCAATTTTGGGAGGCTTAAACTCCCTTTACACCCTTTGGGGCGGAGTGAGACGTTCTCTCTATCTCAAGAATATCTTGAAGTCCAAAAGACTTGATGCCAAGGTGATCTCCGTGGGGAACATCGTCGCCGGAGGCACCGGAAAGACCCCCCTGGTGACATATCTGGCAGAGGGGTTAATCAGGAGAGGTTATACCGTCGCGGTCCTCACCAGAGGCTACCGCAGGATTCTTAAGGATCAGACGATCTTCAAGGGAGAATACTCCGATCTGAATTGGCAACAGGTCGGCGATGAGCCGTTTCTACTCTCGAGGAGATTTCCTGAATTGATTATTGGAGTGAGCAAGGACCGTTACCGCTGCGGAGAGAAGATAATCTCTAAATTCAACCCCGATGTTGTCATACTGGACGACGGTTTCCAACACCACCAGCTAAACCGAGACCTAAACCTCGTCGTTTTGGACAGCGCTTCTCCCTTCGGAGGGGAACTGCAGTTGAAAAGGGAGCGCAAAGCCTCTCTCAGATTTGCAGACATAGTAGCTTTGAATGACACTCTCGGTGTCGGCAGTCTGGACCCGACCATAAAGGAGCTGAGGAAGCTGAACCCCAACGCGGTTATCTCCGTCGCCGCCTATAGATTCTCGGGTATTAGAAAACTCGCTGATAACAGCCCAATTCCGATGGAGAAGGTCAATGCCGCAGATCTTTTGGCCTTTTCGGGAATCGGTAATCCCCTCTCCTTTGGAACTACCCTCTCCCGGTTGGAGTTAAAAGTTAAAGAGCATGTGGTCTTTAGAGACCACCATCGCTTCGACTTGAACGACTATCAAAAGTTGGCCAACAAGGCGAAACAACTGGGCGCCACCGCTCTAATCACCACCGAGAAGGATGCGGTCAAATTATTAGGCTTTGACAAATCGGAGATGCCGATCTATTATGTCACTGTGGAGGTGGAGTTCCTGCAGGGAGAGGCCCCTCTCTGGGAGGCCATCGAGAAGGTGATGAAAAATGGAAATAGAGAGTGACTTCCTGATCATCGGTTCCGGGATAGCGGGGTTGAGCTACGCCT
>JBHIBM010000381.1:0-2177 GCA_046759085.1 Candidatus Zixiibacteriota bacterium | reverse complement strand
GTCTTTCAATACCGACTGAACAGCTACGAGGTCGACCGAGTGAGCTTGGAGATCTTCACCCTCGCGGGTCGGAGAATAAGGAGTTTTCAGAATCTACCCACCAGCTTCGGCTACAATTTCCGAGAGTGGAACGGCACCGACCAGGACGGAGACCAAATCGCCAACGGGGTTTATATATACAAAATTACCGTCGAGGTTAGTCAATCGAGTGGCGGTGGTTCCGGAAAGAAGATTGTCGAACAGTTCCAGAAGGTAGTCAAGATGAAGTGATCTCTTGAATCCCTGGAAACTTGACCGATAATTTCGATAAAAACGGATCTTGAAACAGTTTGATCAGAGGTGAATATAAGAGTTACAGCGTGAACTGGATGTTGGAAGACAGCTAAGGTCGGGGACGTAGCCCACCTTCGCTGAAAAGGGCGTTTAAGTTCAGAGAAACAGGGTTTGGGTAAAAGAGGTTCTTTTCCAATTTGGAGGTTTAAGATGAAAGCAACAATCATATCGACGTTGGCTCTGCTCTTGTTAGTCGGCTTATCGCCGGGGGGGCTATGTCAGGTGAGCCAGACCGGGGTGATTTTCCTTATGATCGCTCCCGGGGCCAGGGCTGGAGGCATGGGGGAGTGCTTCGCCGCCATCTCCGACGACGCCACCGCCACCCACTGGAACCCCGCCGGTCTGGGCCGCTATCCCTTGTCCCCGGCCTTCTTGGAGTTCAAGCTGGAAGCTGAAGGGGAGATCCGCCAGATCGCGATCTTGAAGAACAACCTCCCCGAGAACAACTACCTCAGATATGATATCTGGGCTTTGGTCGGAGAGCGCTTGGCTCGCTGGAACGGGGAGAAGTGGCTTTTCGGGGAGGACTACCCGGTCAGGAGCGGAGAATCGCTGGAGGACATCGCCGAGCGCTTCACCGGCACCGACGACCGCGAGGCCCGTCAGCATATGGCGAAAAAGATCGCGGAGGCGAACACCACCATCCCCTTCGAGGACCTGGAGCTTTTAGAACAGAGGATCTTGGAGAAGGTGCCGGAGAACTACTACTATTTAGAAGAGATAAAGATGGGGCTGGAGAGCCTCAAGAGGTCCTGGGGAGAGTTGACCTTGGATGCCGGTGAGCTTCAACTTCTCAAAAGATCGGTGGAGGATTACCTCGCCGACGATTCCCTCAGCAGCCTGGAGCTGGACAAGTTGGCCTTCGGAGTCGACAAGCCGGTTACCACCCAGATGCCGGAGGAGGTAAAAATCCCCTTCAACCTGGTCTTGCCCCCCCGGATCAACTGCCTGGCCTCCGATTTCAAAGACTACCTCTACCTCGGCACCCCCGAGGGGCTTTTCAGATACGACCGCAGAAGGTGGAAGACCTTTACGGTGGAGAGCGATAGCCTCCCCTCCAACTATGTTACCGCGGTCGCCGCCGGGGAGAAAAAGTCGCTCTGGCTGGGGACCGATTCCGGTCTGGCCCGATTTGACGGAAGCAAGTGGACCCTCTACACCACCGAAGAAGAGCTGCCGGACAACTACATCACCGCGCTCAGACTTCATAAGAAAAGGGGTCTGTGGATCGGGACCAAGGCTGGCATTGCCTATTTCGACGGCAGGGAGATTAAGGCTCACCTCAACTATCCGGTGCGGGTGGGGGACGACTTCGAGAAGATCGCCTCCCGTTTCTTAGGTTCGAAGCACGGCGCCGAGATAGCGACAGCTGCAGCCATAATTTCCGAATATAACGAACTGGCCGATTCAGATTCCCTCTATCCCGGGATGCAGATAAAGATCCCATACAATATCGCCTTCTCCGGGGAGGTGGCCTCCCTGGCTTTGGACAAGAAGGAGAATCTCTGGATCGGCACCGACTCAGGCGTCTGGAGTTTCCACAAGAGCAGTTGGAGACGGCACGGTTACAGACTATACACCGCCGAGGGAGGAGAAAGTCTCCTGGAGGTGGCCCAAAGATTCGTCGGCACTAAGAAGCCGGAGCGGGCCCTAAGGTTGGCAGGTCTGATCGCCTCCTATAACAAAATCGACGACAACCCTCTCCAAGCTGGTGAGCAGCTCTACGTCTATGCCAATACCGCCGGAGCTCAAGTCTACGACCTCGAGAGGGTCGGCGGGGAAATTCTGGTGGGGACCGAGTACGGTACCATCAAGCACGACGGCAAAAGGTGGGGACGTTACTA
>JBHIBM010000380.1:0-2177 GCA_046759085.1 Candidatus Zixiibacteriota bacterium | reverse complement strand
GGGTGGATACCGCCGTGGGCGAAGTCACTACCGGGATTGCCAGTCCCCGGGGAGGCAGAGTTGATGCTGAATCCTTCTTCATAACCGGCGACGAGAATATCGTCGATATCAATTACGTGGTTCATTATCGGGTCAAAGACCCCCTTGATTTTCTTTACAAGGTTTACGATTGCTCCACACTGGTGAAGGATCAAGCGATCTCGACTTTGATAGATTTCGTGGCGGAGGAGCCGATCGATATCCTGCTCACCCTCGGTCGGGCCCAAACTGAGGCCCTGGCAGCTGAGAACTTGCAGTCTCGCCTGGACGGTCTGAAATCGGGAGTTGAAATCCTAACCTTTAAGCTCTTGGATGTCCACGCGCCTCAGCAAGTCCACTATGCCTTCCGCGATGTCGCCAGCGCCACCGAGGACAAAAGCACCAAGATAAATCAGGGCGAGATTTACTATCAGGAGACTGTGAACCTAGCTCGGGGAGATTCCGCCAGATTGATTGAGGAGGCAGAGGCTTTCAAGGTCAGGAAGGTGAAGGTGGCCACCGGTGAGGCGGAAAGCTTTCTGGCTCTGAATCGGCAATACCTGAGAGCGCCGTGGATAACCAAGAGGAGACTCTACCTGGAAACGATGGAGTCAGTCCTCCCCGAAGTCAAGAAATACATAAAGCCGGGCCGGGGTACCCCCGGCAATTTAGACCTGTGGATACTGGAGGGTGGTAGATTTAAAAAACCTGCTGGAGAGAAGGGAAGCCCAGCTTCCACTCCAGAGGAGGTTTTCGAGTTTTGAGGAGGTAGATGACGACCATGAAGACCATTTACATGAAAACGATCTTAGGCCTGGTGGTACTGATCTTGCTTTACTCCTGTTTCTTCACGGTGCAGGTGACCGAGTATGCGGTGGTGACCATGTTCGGGAAGCCGATCAGGGTGATCTACGAGCCGGGATTGAAGTTGAAGGTTCCGGTCATACAGAGGGTTTATGAGTTCGACAATCGCCTGCAGGTGTTTGACCCTCCCGACACGGAATTTCTGACCCTGGATAAGAAAAACATCATCGCCTCCAGCTTCATGGTCTGGAAGATCGCCGACCCCTTGAAATTCTGGCAGAGCGTCCTCGATCTGAACGGAGCGCAATCGCGTCTTTTAGATGTCGTCTCCGCCGAGCTGGGCGCAGCGTTAGGGGAGGTGCTGTTCTCCTCTCTGATTTCAACCAACCGGGAGGAATCAAGGCTGAGAGAGGTCGAAGAGCGGCTCACCAAAAACTGCAGAGATCTGGCCTCCCGGGATTACGGCATCGAGATCGCTGACGTCAGACTGAGACGACTGAGCTTCCCGGAGCAGAACAAGGAGAGCGTGTTCAACCGCATGCGCGCCGAAAGGGGGAGGATCGCCAAGAAATTCAGAAGTGAGGGGGAGGAGGAGGCGACAAAGATTCGGGCCCGGGCCGACCGCGAGAGGGCAGAGATCCTGGCGGCCGCCGAGGAGGAGTCCAAAAAGATCCGAGGAACGGGCGAAGCCGAGGCCACAAAGATATACGCCCAGGCTTTCAGGAAAAACCCAGAATTCTACGATTTCCTGCGCACCTTAGAGGCCTACGAGAATTTCATCGACGAGAAGACCACCGTGGTTTTGCCCGCTGACGCAGAGCTCATGAGGCTTCTGGGAGAGGGGAGAAAATAAGGTATAATCGGTGCGACCTGACTTTCAAAAAACAGGTATCGGCGTAGTTTTGCTTCTCTACTTTGCGACCGGCATATTCGCGGTCAAGTCCGACGAGACCGCGGTGGTCACCCGCTTCGGCAGGATCGTCAGGGAGAGGGTTCCTGCTGGCATCCAGTATCGTCTCCCCTGGCCCTTCGAAAGAACTTACAAGCTCAAGACCACAACCGTTTACAAGATGGGGGTGGGATTCAGGATCACCGACGAGGTGCAGGGGATCAAACCCCGCCCGGGAGAGAAGCAGTGGCTCACCGGGGATGTCAACATCATCGAGTTGAAGGTGGTGGCGCATTTCACCATCGATGGTGCCGCCAAGTTTCTTTTTGTGACCGCGGCGCCTCAGTATCTCATAAAGAGACTGGCGGAAGCCTCCCTGACAGAGGTGGTGGGGGTAAAGCCGGTGGACGAGGTCCTCACCACCGCCAGGTTGCAGATTCAGGAGGAGGTCAAGCGGAGTGTTCAG
>JBHIBM010000379.1:0-2181 GCA_046759085.1 Candidatus Zixiibacteriota bacterium | reverse complement strand
AGCTTCTGGAGGAGCAGGTGCTCCAGCCCGAGGAGGTGCAGATCACCGATGCCACTCAGGTCGTGGCCGACATCGCGATCCACAACACGCTGGGGATCGTCTGGAAGGCGAACCGGTCTCTGCTGGTGAGCCTGAAGGCCCGAGATCACCAGGTGCCGGGGATCGATGTGGAGGACTACCGTGGCGAGGTGCGCTACGAGAGGCTGAGCGATGAAGAGCGGCGGGGGAAGCTGGTGGAGCTGGTGGACGATGCCCACCGGCTGGTAGCTTTTGTCGAGGCCAGGGGCACGAAGCTGCCCCGGTCGGTCCGCAAGAAGGTCGAGGTGCTAAGACGTATTCTTGGCCAGCGGGTGGAGGAGGACACTTCTGGAGAGGTGGTCGAGCGCTCCGGGCGGGTGCCCGATCGGGTCGTCAGCCCCGTTGACCCTGAGGCCCGCTGGGGGCGCACAGGTTACCGGGATGCCCGGCCCGGCTACAAAGCCAACCTGATGATGACGGCAGAGAGCCAGTTTATCACCAACATCCGGACGCTTCCCGCTCAGGCGGGTGAGGAGGAAGACACCTTGGCCATGGTGGCTGAGCAACGCCCCTTGGGGTTAAAGCCAGCGAAGCTGCTGGCTGACGCCAAGTATGGGAGCCTGAAGAACCTCGTGGGGCTCAAGGAAGTGGGCACCGAGTTGGTGGCACCGCTCAAACGTCGGAACCGGTTGTACGGCAACTTCGGGGCCGATGAGTTTGAGTACCTGGAGCAGGAGGATTGCCTCCGGTGTCCGGCGGGCAAGACGGCTCGGCTAAGCGCCCGGAAGAAGACCGGCTTGCTCTTTCGCTTCGCCGAGGAGGACTGTAGAGCCTGTCGCCTCAAGGAGCGGTGTATTGGCGGGCCCCAGATATCCCGCTTCCGCTCCGTCTCTCTGCCCTACGAGCACCGCGAACTGGCCCAGGTACGGGAATACACGAAGACGGAGCCGTTCAAAGAAGAGATGAAGAGGCGGCGGGGGATCGAGGCGAAGGTCGCCGAGCTGGTCCGCTGGCACGGCCTTAGGCGAGCCCGCTACCGGGGCCTGGTCAAGGTGAACCTCCAATGCCTCTTCACGGCGGTGGCGGTCAACATCAAGCGGTGGTTCAACCTCAGACGGGCCAGAGCCCCAGCCCTGAGCCCCGCGTAGGTTCATCGATAGTGGAAGAGGAAAAAGAAAAGGGAAAGGCACTTGGACAGGGAGGAGACCCTGCACATCCTTCTCACAAAAACCCCACTTTTATCGACAGTCTCATCGTGTAAGTGATACCTTAGGCGGAAGATTATGTTGCGACCTTAACCGATTCTAAATGTACTAATAGAAAGACCACGTTGTCATCTAGTTATTACCTTTGAAATTCTTTTGGAAGTGGAACGGAAGGTGGAGAAAAATTGCACTCATTGGGACCACATATTAGTTCCCATGATTTATCGTGACCCGGGCATGCACGTTCATAACAATCCTTATCAAAAGATTTTCGGATTGCATTTATACATCCGGTCATTATCAAATGACGTAGAACCTCATAAATATACAATGAATTGTCCCATCTCAGAAATTTCCATCCACCATAATTAAAACTATCCCAACTGTGAAGTCGTCCCTCGTGAATAGCCTCGCAACGGCTTTTATACAAAAATTCAATTGCACCATCCAAATCTTGGCTATCTGTTATTGTCAGGAGTAGTGCACGGCACTTGTCCAAACAGAGATCCTCGAAAAATTTCTTGCAAAACTTTTTAGAGAGCCCCTCTTCATGATAGTCGAAAAATATTTTCGAGGTTGATTCAACGAGAGTCATAAGTAGTACTAACCTTAAATAATCTGAATCTTGTGCCGAGTCTGCAAGGGAGACTATGGTATGCGGTTGCAAAACAAGTTCGTGTGCTAGTCCATGTACATAAGTTGAAGGAGCTTCATCTATGCCTATGTCAATGTATTTCCCGACACAGAATTCGAGGAAATCGAGCGCAGATTCTTGATTACGAAAAAAAGGTGTGTAAAAATCCAACATGCGCGTTGCTTGCATTCCCACTATGTACATATCTTGGTCTACATCTTCATGAGGGGTTTCGACTTCGTAATCATCAGAGTTATTCAAGTATTCATCATGTTCATTCATTATGAAATCCATCCGACTAAACAGATAGTATCTAACAGAATC
>JBHIBM010000378.1:0-2191 GCA_046759085.1 Candidatus Zixiibacteriota bacterium | reverse complement strand
CGATTCTCATGCACTGTTTTCTTGGAGAGGCTGTGAGAATCAAGCAGTGAGATTTCACGGTTCCAGTGCATACCACCACGAGACCTCAAACAAAATTGACAGGAAAATTCAACCTGCTTATATTCTGGTCGCAAATAGTGGGGAACTGTCGCCCCGCTCTGTTCGTTGAATCCTTTTGACTGCGCAATCTTCGCTTTGGAGAAATAGATGGTCGACGTTACAGTATTTGCAGCCTTTCTGGCGGGCATAATCTCCTTTGTTTCTCCATGTGTTCTGCCGATCGTGCCGGGGTATCTCTCCTTCATAACCGGTTTGTCCTTGGAGGAGATGCAGGAGACCGGAGAGCGTCGACGGATGTTGGCAGGTGTTATCACCAACATGCTTGCCTTTATAGCGGGCTTCTCAGTGGTGTTCATCTCCCTGGGCGCGACTGCCACCTTTGTGGGGCAGTTGGTCTTCGACTATAAAGAATTCCTGGGGCGCAACTTAGCGGTGCTGGTGATAATTTTCGGTCTCCACTTCATGAAGGTGATCGACATACCGTTTCTCAACTACGAGAAGCGATTTCACTCTCAGTCGAGGCGCCTGGGAGTCTTGGGCTCTTTTCTGATCGGCTTAACCTTCGCCTTCGGCTGGACTCCCTGCATCGGACCGATCTTAGCGAGCATCCTCTTTGTGGCCGGCAGCAAGGAGAGCATCAGCCAGGGGATATTCCTGTTGACGGTCTATTCCCTGGGACTGGGCATCCCCTTCTTTTTAGCGGGAATTGCCTTCAACCTCTTTGTGGGAGTCTCAAGCAAGATCAAAAAGCACTTCAAGGCGGTGGAGATCACCGGGGGAGTTTTGCTTTTAGTGGTCGGCTTTCTGCTTTTGAACAATTACTTGGAGATAATATCCGGGGCTCTGACGCAGTATTTCCCCTGGCTTAATTTAGGATAGTTGCGGGGACAGACTTGAGCGCAAGCAAATCCAAAAGATCTCCTTCGGCAAACCAATACTCTCGCCGGGAGTTTCTCAATTTAGGCATTGGATGTACTGCCGGCCTGTTGGGGTTGTCGACCTTCCGCTCGAACTGGCTTTTTGCTCAGGACGAGATTCCTGCTCCCGTCGATCTGGCGGTCGCGGTCAACGGATCTCCAAAGGAGCTGGTCAGGAGCGTCATCGCCTCTCTGGGGGGGATGAATCGCTTCGTGAGCAAGGGGGATGTTGTGGTGGTCAAGCCCAACATCGCCTGGGATAGAAGTCCCGAACAGGCTGCCAACAGCAATCCTCAGGTGGTGGCGGAGATCGTTAAGCTCTGTTTCCAGGCCGGTGCCAAGAAGGTCCGAGTGTTCGACCGTACTTGCAACAAGCCCTGGAGGACGTATCGAAACAGCGGCATCAAAGAAGCCGCCGAAAGGGTTGGGGCGGAGGTCAGCTATACTTCCGATCCGGGATTTGCGAAGGTGGATATGCCGGAGAACAAACTACTTCGCTCCTGGGAGCTCTACAAGCCGGCTCTTGACTGTGACTGCCTCATCAACGTTCCCATTGCAAAACAGCATGCAACCTCGGAGTTGACTCTGGGGATGAAAAATCTGATGGGGATCATGGGAGGCGACCGCGGTCAGATTCACTGGAGAATTCACGACTACCTGCCGGAATTGGCCCATTTTATTAGACCGAAACTGACGGTCATCGACGCGGTGCGGATTCTGGTAGCCAACGGCCCCCAGGGAGGCAGTCTCAAAGATGTCCGCAGGATAGACACCGTGGTTGCCGGCCCCTACATCGCCTCCGCCGATGCCTATGCCGCTACGCTTTTCGGCAAGAATCCGACCGACTTGGGTTTCATCACGAATGGGCACAAATTGGGCTTGGGCGAGATAGATTTGGAGAAATTGAACCTCGCCAGAGTAGACCTCTCTTAGATGCGAAAGCTGCGCATCGCCTCCCAGATAATTTTTCTCCTGCTATTCTTTGCCCTTTTCTTCGTCGCCAGCTATCCTCTGACCTCGCTGCTTCCGGTGGAACTCTTTTTCAGGCTCGACCCGTTGACGTGGCTTTCGGCGATGATCTCCAATCGAGCCTTTATCGCCACCGGGCTTCTGTCCCTAATCGTAATTCTCTTGACAGTCCCTCTGGGGCGGGTCTTCTGCGGATGGGTTTGTCCCCTGGGAACATTTCTGGATCTCTTCGATCGGCTAGTCAC
>JBHIBM010000377.1:0-2204 GCA_046759085.1 Candidatus Zixiibacteriota bacterium | reverse complement strand
AAGAAATCCCCGCAGACAAATTCCAGCTTGTCAGATATCCCGACCCGACCAGCGTTCTCTGAGGCCAAGTCTAACATCTTTGCCGAGAAGTCGATCCCCATCACCCGGCCAGCACCCCTCCTTGCGAACTCTATTAGATAGTGACCGGGCCCACAGCCGATATCCAGAACCGACCTCCCCTCTATAGGTTGACAGTTCTCAAAGGTCAACCTAAACCGCGCCGGGATAGACCTTCTGAAATACCAATCCAAGAATCGAGGTAGAGGCCCTTTTCTGGGACGATAGATGGCCTCAAACTCGGAGGCCCTCTCAGTGAAGAATTTTTGGACCTTACCTGAGTTTGTAGCTTTCAAGAACACTCTCCATGGGAGCGAATTTGAACTCCGAAAACAGACGGTGCAGCCGGTCTTCAGTCTCCTTCAAGTTGGCGTAAAAGGTGAATCTCAAGGGAAGGGGAAGTGTGACTCGGGGACATTCGGGATCGATCTCGCGGGGATGCAGATAGAAGATGAAGGGATGACCTTCCCGGTTTATTTTCGATAATCCCCACCTGGTCAAAGGGAAGGGGAGGATACGAAAATAGGCGCCGCCGCAAACCGGGAGATTGTATCCCGCGACCTTGACCGTCGAGAGGGGAAATTCCCAGAGTTCCCCGCGTCTCGTGTCAATCCGGTGGGGAAACCTCTCTGCCCCCGGTATGCCGTAACGATAATTTCTCACCGGGAAGATGCTGGAGTCGCACTCAATTCCAAGCTCCCCCAGTACCTCGAAAGCCCAGAGCGATCTTTTAGTTATGGAGAAATAGGGAGCGCGGAAACTTCTGACCTTCTCCCCTATCAAATCCTCAGTCAGCCTCAAAGCCTTATCTAGGTCAGCTCTGAACTTCTCTTCTGTCAACCCATATACGAACTGGTGACCGTAAGTGTGGCTGCCGATTTTGTGTCCGAGCTTGTGTAATTCCCGGACCAGATGGGGGCTCTCTTTGCTGATATGACCTAGAATGAAAAAGGTCGCCTTTATTTCATATTCATCTAAAAGACCCAAAAGCTTGTGCAGATTCCTCTCCAACCTTCTCTCATAACCGTTCCAGTCCTCCGGGGCAAGACCGATCCCCTGATACCAGTCCTCCAAGTCTACGGTGAAAGCGTTAGTGATCTTGGTCTCGTTCATTGTTAATTAGAAGCCAGATCCCACGGAGTTGAATTATACCGCTTCAGAATCTCTTGTCAAGCTTCATGGGGCCAACCCTTTCGCACATTCCCATCTCCTCCATCAAGCACGAGCTCGGTGGGAAGAGGTACAAGTTGCGTGAAAACAGCGCTGGCAAAACAGAAGCGGAGAACCCTCCATTTCACTCAGGTGGAGGAACTCCTCGCAGACCCCTCCTGAGAAACCGTTTTGTCTGAATCCTCTCAAAAGCGAGATTGAGATTCAACCATCGCTGGCTCTGGGTTTCTTTTCAGTCTCTGGTAAAGCTCCAGATATCTCTTTGCAGAGGCCTCCCAGGAGAAGTCCAGTGACATCCCGTAGCGCATCAGCTCTTCCCAGCGCTCCTCGTTGTGGTATGCCTTTAAAGCTCTGTTGACCGTCCCCAAAAGTGCCTCCGGGGAGTATTCCTCGAAGACGAAGCCACATCCCAGACCGGTTTCGGGGTCGTAGTCCTCGATACTGTCCGCCAAGCCGCCGGTCTTTCTGACGATCGGAACGGTGCCGTATTTCAGGCTGTAAAGCTGATTCAAACCACAGGGCTCATAGCGCGAAGGCATCAGAAACATATCCGTGCCAGCCTCGATACGGTGCGCTAAAGCTTCGTCGAAACCTAACTTCAAACCGACTTTGCCGGGAAATCTCTTTCTCAAGCTACGGAAGAGCTTATGATAGCGCTCTTCTCCGGTTCCGAGGATCACCATCTGCAGATCCAGCTTCATGAGCTCTTTGGAGGAGGCCTCGATCAGGTCGAACCCTTTCTGGGAGGCCAGACGAGAGACGATCCCGATAAGCGGGAGCCTCTTTCCGGGGTTGGAGAGACCCATCTGTTCGCGGAGGGCTAAACGGTTCTTTCTTTTTCCCTCAAGGTTATCCGCCCGGTACTTGAAGGGGAGAAATCTGTCAATTTCGGGATTCCAGACCTTATAGTCGATGCCGTTCATAATCCCGTGGAGGTCAGACTGTCGCGCCCTCAAAAGCCCCTCCATCCCGCACCC
>JBHIBM010000376.1:0-2216 GCA_046759085.1 Candidatus Zixiibacteriota bacterium | reverse complement strand
AAGAGCTTTCAGCTCGGGGTCAAGTATCACTGGCATTGTCATCCTCCTCGTATGATCAATACTCATCCGGCAGCAGGATCGTGGTTGCTGAGCGATCCCACTCGGTGATGACCCAGATCCGCTCGCCCCTCTTGGTCCGGTAGGCACTGAGCAACCGATTGCCAACCCGCAACGCTTCCTCGTTGGCCCTGCGGTCTTGATCGTCCAG
Source organism: Candidatus Zixiibacteriota bacterium (assembly GCA_046759085.1). Classification (GTDB taxonomy): domain Bacteria; phylum Zixibacteria; class MSB-5A5; order DG-27; family DG-27; genus DG-27. The sequence goes on along the minus strand of JBHIBM010000376.1, from coordinate 2,008 downwards.
ATCCCCCCAGTCACCAGCGACGTGACGCTGGATAAACTCCTCCGGTCCTTGCCCTGCGTCGAGCAGGGCGTTAAAGCCTCCGGAAGTGGACCTGATTTCGCCCAAACCAAACAGCGGCAAACCCTTGATTTCCTCACCTACATCAACCCGTCGGTCTGTCTCCAAACACACCAACCTGGTCCGGTCATGCTGCAGCGCCCCGATTTCGTCATGCAAACAGACATCACAGCCGCGTATCCCGCGGTACCGTCCTTCCGCCACCTCCCAGACAATCGCGTTGAGGTGATACTCACACAAGGCAGGTTGTCCGTTTTCGTGAACGACCGCGATGATCTGTGTCGCTTGAGTTGTCTTTGCCCCATTCATACTTCCTCCTCTATCCCATCGTCGGCCACATCATTCCGATCTCTGCATGAAAAAGGCTTGCTGCCTCCGCAACAAGCCCTCTCCCCTCTGGATTCTTATTCTGTTGTCTTGCTCTCTATCCGACTTGTGCCTTGCCGCTATCCTATACCTCGCTCATCACCTCGGTTACCGTTTTGGCTAGGTTGTAATGCAGGATGGCCTCGGTCGCGCACTGCTCGATAGCCTGGCACAGTACCAGCAACTCCTCGGCCAACTCGGTGAGGCTGGCAAAGCGTAGGCGCCATGCTCCGTACCAGTTCTGGAACACGAACACCTTGCTATTGAAATCTTCTTTCGGGTGCGCCAATACGACGATATTTGAGGCATCCTCACACGATGGCTCTACTACCACATAGGGTTCCCAACCTTTCGGGGCAAAAACCGTCTCCCCGATAGTGTGGTAGAATGCCCGGAACATCCAGCATATTTGCTGTTCTACCATCTCTCCAAAACCAGCAGGGACACAACCATCCTCGAAGGGGTTGAGGAAGAAAAGGTAGAACTCTGTGGTGTCACCAAGACCCTCCTGGACACATTCGCGCAAAGCCTCGATCAGGTCTCTTGCCATTTCAACCGTGGTGTCGTACCATCGCTCGCTCAGGCCCCACAGCATCCGGGCAGCCCAATCCCCCAGGATTCTTTCGACGGCGGCGAAGGCCATCTCATCGTCTTCGGTGTACACCACCGCTTCGTAGAGAGCTTCTATCTCATCGCGATCAACTCCTGGCTCCTCTAGCTGGAGAGATAGCCACCCGACCATGAAATCACGGAATTTTCCTTCGTAGTACATCGTTCCTCTCCTTTCCATCAGGCACGAAAGAGGGCCTGTCACCTGTGACACAAGCCCTCTCTCCTTCGGCCCTTTATTCAGTTGTCTTACGCTCTACGCCCGAGTCAAAACGGCAGGTCGGTCACACCATACTGATCAGCCAGCTCTCGCACCGCCTCCTTGAAGGTCAAACCCTTGAGCCGTTTATAAAACTCGATCGCGTCCCCTCCCAGATAGCGCCCGGTTTCCGGGTTGGTTTGATGAAAACAGACCCAGTATCCTTCCTCGCGATTGACCGCAAACGAAGGGTGTCGATCCGGGGGATGGAAGGGGCAGGAACCACGCCCTCGTGCGTCCAATTGCACATATTGAGACACAAATGTGTACAGATCCCCGATTGCAGCCTTCAAAACCTCGATCTTGTCGCGGTCAAGGGGCGCTTGGGCGTGAAGATCTTGGTTCGACTGGTGGGTTTCTCCCACCACCCGCGTCAGTGCCTCCGCGACTTGATGGATCGAGTTCACCTGGAAGGTGAGTAGGTAATCAAGCTGACCCTCCAGTGAGAGGCCGATTGGTTTCAACTGCACCGGGTCTAGGAAAGAGTAGCGTTGGCCGGTGAGTTGATGGACTCCGAGCGGACCACGTACCAAGCTTCCAACTCGGATTCCTACCAGTCCATCTTGCTGGGGATAGATCTCAACATTGTCGATCTCAAGTGTGTCTAGGATCAGCCTGATCAGGGTGCGCATCACTAGCGCTTGAACCGGCTCAACAAACAGCCAGAGATGACCACCTCGGCGGGAGTCCTCCAGGTATGTGGCAAGGTTGAGCTGG
>JBHIBM010000375.1:0-2220 GCA_046759085.1 Candidatus Zixiibacteriota bacterium | reverse complement strand
TCTCTCTCGGACTATAGGGATTTTGAAGTCCTGTCTCTACCCCGAGGAGCTCTTCTTTATATTCGTCATCGCCGACAACTGCACCGACAACACCTCTGAGGTGGCAGTGAGTTGCGGCGCCGACTGTCTGGTTCGAGAGGAACCGAGTCTGCGCGGGAAAAACAATGCTCTGAGATGGGGATTGGAGAGGATTGATCTGGACAAATTTGACGCGGTCGCTATCATCGATGCCGACACCACCGTGGAGCCGAATTTCCTGGAGGCATTGAACGACTATTTCTGCGCCGGTCATCGGGCGGTTCAAGTCCCCTACCGAATTAGGGGGGAGGAGAATACCCCCTTCGGAATCCTGCAGGAGGTAGGAAGTACTGCGGAAAACCTCCTTTTCTACGGCGGCAGGCGGAAGCTCGGCCTGTCCACATTCTTGCGGGGCAACGGCATGGGCTTCAGCAGAGAATTCTTGAGGGAATTTCCGTTCAATGAGAGATCAGTTGTGGAGGATCTGGAGTATACTGCCAGACTCTTGGATTCCGGAGAGAGAATCGAATTTGCCATAGAGACCGGAGTTATGGCGAGACCACCCCCAAATCTGAAGGGGTCGTTTTCTCAACGAATCCGGTGGGCTTCGGGCACCTTCGGGGTTTACTTCAAATACATACCCAAGTTCCTCTGGAAGGGGATCTTTCAGAAAAGAAGGGATCTGTTGGAAGTGACCGTTGGTTTTCTAACCATCAGTCGTCCCCTTCTCTTGTATCTGTCCTTGATTCTGCTGTCTTCTGCTTTCCTCCTTCTGCCTGCAGCTCTATCTCTACCTTTTTTGGTCCTGAACCTGCTCTCTATCTTTTTGCTTATCTCCTATTTCCTCCTGGCAATACCCTTCGAGAAGGAAAAGAAGAAAGCTTTGAGGTCATTTCTGACGGCCCCTTTCTTCGGGTTCTATCTGGGGATAGTCCAGCTTCTGGCGCTGGTAGGCTTCAACAAGGGCAGATGGGTCAGAACCGCCAGAGAGTGAGGTTTCAGTGAGAAAGGACCGGCTCAGGATAATGCATCTGGTGGCCTGCAACTTCTTCGGAGGACCGGAAAAGCAGATTCTCAGGCAGGCGGAATACCTCGACTCCACTCTCTTCGAACTGACTCTTGCCTCCTTCACCGATGGGGGAGGGGAGAACGAATTCCTCCGACAGGCGAAACAGAGGGGAATAAAGATATCGGCAATCCGGACGAAGAACGCCTACGATTTCGGTTCGGTCAGAAGAATCCGTCGAGCGCTGACTGAAAACAAGGTTCACCTTCTCTGCACCCACACTTACAGGCCGAATATTCTGGGGTTCTTCGCGGTCAGAGGAACCAAAGCCAAGCAGATCGCATTTTCCCGGGGCTGGACAAGGGATGACCTCAAGGTGGAATTCTATCACTGGTTGGATAAGAGGCTTTTGCGCAGACTCAGACATATCGTCGCCGTCTCCGAAGCGAAGAAGATGGACCTGGTGGGATTGGGAATCCCGGAGGAGAGAGTAGAGGTCATCCCCAACGCCGTTGAGTTGCCATCACGACGGGATTCTGAGGCTTTAGACCTCAATCTCAGGCAAAGGTATAATCTACCTCCAGACTGCAGATTAGTCGCCGGCTGCGGGAGGCTATCCCCGGAGAAGGGACATTCTGTCTTTCTTTCGATGGCAACTGTCCTTCAGAGAGAGTTCGACAACGTCCGGTTTCTCATAGTCGGCGAGGGACCTCAAGAGAAGAGATTGGAATCCCAGGGCGAAGCTCTAATTCAAAGCCGAAAGCTGATTCTGGCCGGATTCATTCCCAACTTCTCACAATGCTTGCCGCAGGTGGACATACTCGTGAACGCCTCCTTTTCGGAGGGGATGCCGAACGTGATCCTGGAGGCTCTATCTTTTGCCAGGGCAGTCGTAGCCACAGACGTCGGAGGGGTGAGGGAGATAATTGAAGATCGAAAAACCGGCCTTTTGGTGGAGGCCGGTAACGCCCAGATACTGGCTGATAGAGTGAGCGAACTTCTGATGAAGCCGGAGTTGATGAGCCAGCTCGGCGAAGCCGGGAGGGAGTTCGTCGCCAGACAGCACTCCTTCACCGCTCAGGCGGAGAGACTAAAGGAGCTGTATTTGAGGGTGGCCGGGGTCGAAAAGGGCAGTCTGAACGGTGATAAGACAGTCTCGGCAGTGGAGCTACAGCGCAGGTGATACCGGTATGGAG
>JBHIBM010000374.1:0-2232 GCA_046759085.1 Candidatus Zixiibacteriota bacterium | reverse complement strand
TTCTGAAAGAAGGAGCCGTCATCGATGCTCTTTTTGATTCTCATTCTGTCGGCATAAATCACTCGTCCACAGCCCATGTGAGAATGTCCGGATTCCGAGTTGCCGACGGTCCCCTCCGGAAGCCCGACGGCTTCGCCGGAGGCCTTCAGGCTGGTGTATGGATATTGCTCGTAGAAGCTGTCCATAACCGGAGTGTCAGCGGCTTTGATCAGGTTGCCGTGGTCGTCATCGCTTATGCCCCAGCCATCGGTTATCAGGAGAAGGACACGTCTTTTTCCCTTTTCAAACTTGCGGTAATTGACGAGCAGACTCTCGCCGGTCATAGCCTCCGGTTCAAGTGTTCCCAGAAGAGCAAGTATGGTGGGAGCGACGTCGGTGAGGGCACCGCCCTCCCTAAGAGAAACTCTCGAAGATGGCGGCAAGGTGGGATCGATCAAGACGCAATGCACCGGGCTTTTGGTGTGTCCGGTGTCGATGGTTCCCTCCGGGTAGAGCCAGCTCTCAACAGTTCCGTGGTCTGAAGTGATGAGGGTGATCACTCCAGCTTTTCGGGCGGCTTCGACCACCATCCCGGTGTGAGTGTCCACAGCCTCGACCGCTTTCAATATCGCCTCTTTATTTTCGGTGTGGCCGATGACATCGAGGTTGGGGAAGTTGGCAACGATGAGAGAATGATCCCCCTGATTGATTTTTCCGACGATGGCTCTTGTGACCTCGGAGATACTCATCTCCGGCTTCTCATCGACTCTCCTCACTCTCGGAGAGGGAATGGTGATTCGGTCTTCGGCGGGAAACGGCTCCTTATTTTTGCCGTTGAAGAAGAAGCTGATGTGGACCTCCTTTTCGGATTCGGCGATCTTGACCTGCTTCAAGGCGTTTTTGCTCACCACCTCGCTCAGGCTGTCCTTGATCTCCTCCAGAGGCGGGAAAGCGACTTTCACTCCGAATCTGTCCAGATGTCTATCGTATTGAATCATTGTGGCCATCTTGGGTTTCGGCGGCGGTTCGACCGGGAAATGCTTGAAATCCGGGTCGATGAGGCTCTCCGAGAGCTGAACCTCCCGTTCCCCGCGAATGTTGTAAAAGATGACGTAATCCCCACCGTTGATTCGACCGAGGGGTCTGTCATCCTCGTTAACCAAAACCAACGGCTCCATCTGCTCTTCTTCTTCGCCGCGAGTGTAGGCTTCTCTTATGGCTTCGGCCATGAGGAATTTCTCTGTCTCGGACATCTATCTCTCCGTCAAGTGACACACATTCCAGAGCTATTGGGGCATAAAGATAAACCCAGACCACGTCCGCGTCAACTGGGCGTTATGACGAGTGATTATAGCGGCAATATCAAATCTTGGGAGGCGCCATGCCGTTCATCCGCATGTAGCTGAAGATCTGGGCGCGATGGTGAACTTCATGCTCCAGGAGGTGCCACATGACCCAGCCGGCCGTGAAGCGGTGCTTCTTGCGATAGCCATGCCTCTTATCGAGCAGCCTTGCTGGCTGGTTCAGGTAGGTGACGATTCGACTGTAGCTTCTATCTAGCTCCTCTCTGATTTTCTTTTTGGTGGGGCAATTCTTCAGAGTCAACTCTGTATATCCGCCTCCGTCTTTGATCACCTCCGTCATCCAGAAATCAATTGCGGGGGCGATATGGCAGAAAAGGCGGCCCAGGCTCATCATGCGGGTTTTCGGGGACCAGGTTAGGTTTTTTTCGGGAATCTTGTCCAGGCAAACCAGAAGCTCTTTGCGAACCCGATCCCAGTGGGGGAAGAATTCTTTAGCTTTCAATTGTCTCTCCTTCTTGAGATAGTTGGAAATTCGGATCAGATCGGCCTGCCCACAGAGGCAGGCTGGTAGATAAGAAGAATGCCGGAGGTCGGATTTGAACCGACACGGAGGGAATACCTCCACCGGATTTTGAGTCCGGCGCGTCTACCAATTTCACCACTCCGGCAGGTGAATCAGCAGTTAATATAATTTTCCCAATGTTGCTGTCAAGGGGTTTGGTGAGTGGTGAGTGGTTAGTGGTAAATAGTGAATGGTGAATAGTAAATAGTAAATGGTAAATAGTAAATAGTGAATGGTAAATAGTAAATGGTGAATAGTGAATAGTGATAGGGAATACTCCCTGTTCCCCAACCGCTGTGAACAAACACTTTGCAGAACTCCGTGGTCTCCTATCTCCTGTCTCCTGTTTCCTGTAACCTGTCTCCTGTTACCTGCTCCAAAAGCCGG
>JBHIBM010000373.1:0-2235 GCA_046759085.1 Candidatus Zixiibacteriota bacterium | reverse complement strand
AGGATCTCTCCCAGGCGCGGCGGCTTCAACTCTCCCCGGGAGGCTCGAGTCAGATCCGTCAGAAGTTGGGCTACCTCGACCTCGGTTCCCTGCGCATCTGGGCTTTCGATCAGCTCCTTCACGAAATCGTGGGTTTGAAGGAGCAATGCCATGACCGGAGAGGAGAGTTCAATTTCACCGGCCCTGAATTTCTCTACTAGTTCCTCCTCCTTGGCCATCAGACTTTCCACCGCCTCTAACTTCATATAGGAGGCGGAATTGCGCAGACTGCGAATTGCTCTGAGATAGTTGTCCAAAGAGGCTTGGGTGATTTGCCCCTTTTCCATCTGATCGAGGCAATCCTTCATCATATCCAGGTGCTGTCCGGCGGCCTGCAGGAAGGCCTTCATCTCCGGAGTGGTGGCGGTTTTGCGCTTCGCCGTCGTCTTCTTCTCACCCCTTTTGAGAGCATCCCTTCTCTGAGCCCACTCCGGGTCGGGCCCCTCTCCGTGCCTGCCAGCTTGCCCGGACTCAAGAAATGATTCTTCAATTTGTCTGAGCTTTTCATCTATGGGGAGTTTCCCTTTCTCCAATACCGACATACCTCCGGCGGCCAGGCCATCCGCCAATTCCCCCAGAAGGTCGGTGCCCTCAAGGATGGCGTCGATTACCTCTGGGTTTGGCTTCAGGCTCCCCCTCCGAAGCTTCTCCAAGATGTTCTCCAACATGTGGCTCACCTCCGTTATTCTCTCAAATCCGAAAAAGGAGGAACCTCCCTTTATGGTGTGCATGCTGCGAAAGATGTCGTTCAACACCTCCTGGTTGTCAGGTTCCTCCTCCAGCTTCAGAAGATTGGGCTCCACGCTCTGGAGATGTTCCCTGACTTCTAGGATGAACTGTTTTGTGAGCTCAGGATCCGGGGACAGATTGCTCTGTTTGGTGTTGAGCTGCCCTTCCGGGGTCGGGTTCGGATTCATTCTGCCACCTCTCCCAGCAACATCTTGATATGAGCAACCAGAGTTTCCGGCTGGATCGGCTTGATCAGATACAGGTTCGCTCCTGCTCTCAGACCCTCCCTCTTGCTCTCCTCGTCGTGCATACTGGTCACAATGATTATGGGAAAATCGCGAAAGGCCTCCCGTTGTCTCAGCTTGCGAATCAGGGTCAGGCCATCCATCTTAGGCATTTCGAGGTCCGCAACCAACAGATCGAACTTTTCTGGATCTTGCTGAAGTCTCTCCAAAGCCTCCAGGCCATCGTGAACCGTATCGACCTCGAGATCCCGGGCCTTTAAGACGAAAGCTTGCAGATGTGCTGTGGTCGTGGAGTCTTCAACTATCAGAATGGTTGGTTTTATAGCTGCCCCCTTGTCTTGATCCGGTGGAGCCCATATCAGTGCCTCGGTCACCTTCTGATTCTGAGAATCGGTTCACTCCTTGGTGGTCTCACCTCGAACCCGCCATCCGAATCTGGGAGACCGATGATTGCGGGCTACCTGACCTCTCCTCCCAAAAACACATCCGGCATTGACCGTCGGCTCTCACCCCTCCGGCTCTTCATATCTGATGCCCTGACCAACGACCCTTGACCTTCGTCTCGTAGACCCACCCAGAGCCTCTAGCTCCCTCTCCCCAACCTGGCAGTCTTGCTTGCAGGCTTCGAAGGATTCTTACTTAAGAAATTGCTCCCAAACTCCGGGACGGCTCAGGAAAGGAAGAAAGCTCCAGCGCCCACCCCCTTTTGATAGTCGAGACGAGAATTGATTTTCCGAGACGATACCCCCCTGGCCCGCTTCTCGTTCTCTCTGGTGCCAAGGATTCGACGCATTCCAGAGCAGGAAAAGAGAAGAGGCAAATCTAGACTGACATTTGAGATGTCGGAAGAAATTACGGAAACTTAATCTGTCGTCCCGGACTCCAATCTCGCAAATCCTTGCATCTGCTGTAAATCGAAGGGACACTTCTTTAGGCTTGCGGGAGGGTGAGAGGCAACTCCTCCTGCCGGGGGGTTTGAGCTCGAGGCCGAATGCTTTCTTGATTGAGCCGGGTCTCTTTCGCTCTCTGAATCCTGGCAGGTTAGCCGCTCATGAGGAAATAGAGGTTGTTCTCCAACTAACTTACCCTCGTGCGGAACTGGATTCAAACCCAGATGTATCGGGAGTAACCGCTCCCTGCTGGCGACTCCTCTCTACAGCGGGAGACCAACGTAGCTTCCAAGGGACCCTATTTCACCTGACCCAGGGCACTATACATGGGA
>JBHIBM010000372.1:0-2245 GCA_046759085.1 Candidatus Zixiibacteriota bacterium | reverse complement strand
CTTATAAACGAAAAGCCGTGGCTCACTTCAGAGGCCACGGCTTTGGTTGCCATTTTTGATTCTTCTCAAGTAAGCCTACTTCGCCAGAGGCGGATTTTGGGCGTAGTTACCCTGTCAAGTCCACGGGGAATCATATTAATAAACTTGGTCACCTAAAGATCTCCTCCTATCGCCTTTCAGCTTTTTGGTTTTCGGAATTTAATCGCCCATCTTTGTTTTGTCAAGAAAAAAAACCCTCTTTTGGTCGATTAGTTGACGGTGCAAGCATGTGGTGTGGTTGTGAGGCCGGTCACATTCGACTTGCGCTGAGATTTGGAATTTAATATTATGGTGGACAATTGAGATTACCTGAAAAGGAGACAAGCGTAAACGACATAAGAACAGCAATCAGGAGGCACCGTGAAGAGAAACCTAAGCATCCTAACTCTTGTGCTCACTTTGGCCATTGTCCCTCTTTTGCTCCTCTGTGGCTGTAACATCTTCGGGTGGATGACCGAGGAGGACACCGGGCTGGGTCACCTTGCCAAAGGGCAACAGCTCCTTCGAGATGGGGAATATCAGGAGGCCGTAGCCGAGCTTGGCCTGGCGATTGAAGAAGACCCTTACAATTCCGAGGCTCGGTATTACCATTCCAAAGCGCTGGTTTTAGCCGCCGGAATTGACGTTATGTGGTTGGCTGACCAGGTGGATCAACCCGAATCCGTACGAGATACTGTGCCCCTCCCCATTTTCTCAGTAGAAGGTACCGATACTGCCGCCGACATCGCCGCCAAGAATACGATCTATCGAGCCAACCTGGGAGTCAGGGAGGATTTGACCTGGATCATCGATGGGCGCGCCACCGGGAAGTTCAAACCGGATGACATCGTCGTGGACCTCGCTGTAGCAACGACTTTGTGTGCCATTTTGGGTCTCCGGGACACCGACCAAGACGGGGACGTCGATGAGGAGGACATCATCTTAGAGATTATCCCCTACGAGGAAATCTATGAAATCCTAAGGCTTTACGAATTCCTGACCGGTGGACTTTATAAACCGGGCGATGGTCCCCCCAACCCCGAACGGATAAATGTCCTCATAGATTTCGTCCTCAATTTAATCGAAGAGGCCCGACCTTTAGTCCATCACATCATAGAGAGGATTAAGCCGGAACTCAACTTCGAGGAGATCGAGAATCTGATCGACGATATTGAGGCCACCGTCCAGATGTATTACTACGATGACGGTCTGGATAATGACAGCGATGGTCAGATCGATGAGGAGACATTGGACGGGATTGATAACGATGGGGACGGTCGAACCGACGAGGACACCGATCATATTTAGAGCAAACGGAGGAATATAATGTCAATAAGAAAACCTCTCCCTGTCCTGGTGGTGCTTTTCAGTCTCCTTTTCGTCACCAGCGGACTATATGGTGCCAGCCGACCGGCCTTCAAGCCCGACATCAGGGCCTTGGGGATGGGAGGTGCCTACTGTGCTTACGGCGATAGCTGGGGAGCATTTCTCTACAATCCGGCGCTTTTAGCCAACACCGGCTTTCACCTGGCAGTTCCGGACTTGCAGTTCGGTTTTGATAAGGCCGCCACCGATGTTTTGAAATTTGCCAGAGATAACCAGGAACGGTTTGAGTATTTTGATACTTTATCCACCGCGCACAAGCAGGATTTCCTGGATGACATGGCCGAATTCGATGACCGCTGGGTGACGGTGTATTTAGGTCCCTCCGTCGGGGTGACGATGAACGGTTTCGCCTTCGGAGTTTACGACGTCGCCCGGGCGAGATTCAAGCTGGATCGCGGGATTTATGAACCCCGACTCTTCGCCGATGTCACGACCGACATCGTTTTTGTCGGCGGGCACGGTCTCTACCTGACCGACAAGCTGGCACTGGGAGCAAACGGGAGGATCATCAGCAGGCGCAACAGCGGTCTGGTGCACATCAAAGCCTCGGACATGGAGTCCAGCAAAGAAATCGTCGATAAGGCGATCGACCGGCTGGAGAAGGCCAAAACCGGCTGGGGCTTGGACGTTGGGGCGCTATACAATTTCAATTCCAAGACCACCCTGGGGACCTCCATACTTGACCTTATGGGAACCATCGATGGCGGCAAGACCAACATCATCATGAAGCTGGGGATTGCTCACTATCTCTTTCCGAGATTAGCCTTGACTGCCGACCTTAATGACACCTTCAACCGCGGCGGCAATCATCTTCTCAACAAGATCTACCTGGGTGCCAATG
>JBHIBM010000371.1:0-2246 GCA_046759085.1 Candidatus Zixiibacteriota bacterium | reverse complement strand
GTTGTCTATCCTTCCCTAAGATAACTCTATCTGAGGCCTTGTCAAGTAGTTTAACAAGGTTTTCATAGCTCTCTTGAAGTAAATAAAAAACGCCCGAGAAGACTCGGGCGCCGTGAGCGGTCTCTGTCTATGCCCCACTAACGAACCAATGACATCCTCTTCACGGAAGTGAAATCTCCAGCCTGGAGCCGATAGAAATAGACCCCGGAAGAAACCTCACCACCACCCTCGCTTCTCCCATCCCAGAGGATGTTCCTATATCCAGCTTCCTGGAATTCGTCGACAAGGGTTCTTACTCTCTCACCCAAGATATTGAACACCTCGATGTTGACCCAACTGGGCTGAGGTAGGTCATATTGAATCACTGTTGCTGCATTGAAAGGGTTAGGGGAATTCTGCTGTAGCTTGAAGTCCCTTGGAAGTGAGATGCGACTCCAGGTCAAATCGGGAGACAGATGACCGGCCGCTACCATTGGATCGCCCGTAGATTGCGTCCACCCTGTAGTCTCAGAAGCCGGAGACGAAAGAGCCAAGGGCTCCGGCACCTTGCGCAGCCGGCCGATCCGCTTACGGTAGAACTCCGAGAACCAGATATCCCCGGTTTCCGCATCCACGGCGATGCCCGCGCCGGAGGCCGCTCCGTCTCCGGGGAACATCGACATTGGAGGCAGGCGTATGATGTGACGTTGGTCAGCGGTCACAAACCCCACTGAGACATACTCGTCGTGCTGCTGAGCACCGTGCTGCGTAAACCATAGGTTCCCGTCAAGGTCGAACGCGATGGAATGCACTCGCTCATTCACCTGGTCGGCATCGGGGACTACTCTCTCGTCGATGCAGGGATTGCAGCTATCGGGGTCGAGTTGGAGGCACTCTGGGTCTCCAAGCCGCGATATGTCGAAACGTCCGATGGTGTTATCGAAGAACTCGTTGAAGATAACGTCGCCGTTCTCCGCTATCACAAGCTGCCACGGACCGCAACCCACAAAAGGTACCGGGGCACCCTGACCGATCGGGTCGGGCAACGGATACTCCTCGACCTCGCCGGTCTCCGGATCCAGTCTTCCGATGCCGTTCCCCCAGTAAGCGGTGTACCACACATATCCGTCATCAGCCACGACAAGGTGCGCCGGATAGCACCTCTCCCTGGGGAGAGGATAGACATGATAGCAGCTGTCGTCCGGCTGACCCTGCTGGCACACCTGGTGCCATAGTGCTTCGGAGAAATCGAAGTGATTGTCGTACGGGATTCGCTCCGGGTCGAAGCTGACTATGTGGGCCCCGATTTCCATCCCCGCATTGGCAAACCACATTCGTTCCCGGATGGGATCCCAGGCCAGGCCGATCACTTCGTTCCAGTCGCCGGGCACGTTGTAGACGCGGTAGCGTTCGCCCGGAAGTCCATTGGGATCGAAGCACACGATGCGACTGTGGTTCGGATGGATTCCGAAGTAAAGGTGGCCGCCGCCCTGGGTGAACCATATGCGGCCCTGCGGATCGACTATGATGTCCTCGCCCAGGATGCTCATCTGAGTGCGGTGGTCGCCAAACATCGTCGAGGCAAAGGGACCGGGATCGGGAGGCTTGGGGATGGGCAAGCCTCTCACCTCGCCGAGTGACGGATCCAGCACCTGAAACTCAAGATGGAACTCCTGGTTCACCCAGACCCGGTGCAGTTGATCGACGGTGATCGCTAACGGTAGGGCGTTTGTGCCATGGGTTGGAGGGATGTCGAACCAGTCATACTCGAAGACATCCACTCGCACAGGTCCACTGACACCGTCGGGAGTGAGGACTCGTAGCCAACCGCTCTGAGCGGTTTGTGGCACATCAACAACGATTCTGTCGTCCTCCCAGACCCGGATCCAAGAGGAGGTTGAGGGAAGAGAAAACTGCGTTTGTCCCGTACGCACCAGGAGTGCGCTCTCCGGCCCCGGGGCACCGAAATCCCCACCCTTCAATTCGGCTGGCTTCCCGGTGAAGGCCCCGATAATCGGGCTCGAGACCCACGGTTCCCCGTAAGAACTCCTGGCGCTGGTTTCCGCTGTCTCCGCCAAATGACTTGCGGCAAGAATCAGACAAACTGCGAGCAAAAGGCTAAGAATGCGCGATGCTTGAGTCTTGATAGACATTTACACCTCCACCACTCAAAGCTCCTGAAGATCAGCGGAGAAAGCAGTTAACGAACCAACGTCATCCTCTTGACCGAATTGAAATCTCCAGCCTCTATCCTATAGAAATAGACC
>JBHIBM010000370.1:0-2250 GCA_046759085.1 Candidatus Zixiibacteriota bacterium | reverse complement strand
AGGAGAGCCCGTCACCGGTGGAGCCGGTCTTCGGCCTGGCCAAGCCGCCGGTGGTCAGGATCACCCGATCGTATTTGGCCTCTAAGTTATGAGCCACCAAGCCCTGGATCTTTTTTCTGGAGAGGAGCAAATCCTGAATCTTGGTGGATATTCTTACCTCGACACCTCTTCTCTTCAGCTCACCCGAGAGGAGGTTCACTAAATCCTCTGGTTTTCCCGTCTCCGGCAGGAAGCGGTCCTCAACGCTTATAGGTTTTAGCCCCAGCTTCTCCAAGTAGCCGATCCAAGCCTGGTTGGAGAAACGGCTCAGCGCCGGGTAGAGGAATTCTCCGCCTCGGGAGAAACCCTCCACCAGTTGCTCGACGTCCCCGTCATGGGTGTAGGCGAAGTCCTCCGTCTCCAGCATGAGGAGCCTTTTGCCCAGGATGGGGTTTTTCTCATACAGTGTCACTTTGGCCCCACACTCGGCGGCGCTGATGGCAGCCATCATACCGGTTACACCTCCGCCGACAACGGCAACCTTAACGGTCATAACGATACTTTCTTTCTGACTTTGGGTTTGAGCTTGCGCCCTACTCGGATGAGAGTATAAGCATTCACCGCCTCCAATGCAAACACTTTTTTGAAGTTTTTCCCACGAAAGGGACGAGGCTCAGCGAGAGATTTTCGCTTCGGCTGCCTCTCGGTATTATCTCGACCTTTCTTAGGCAATGTCGAGCGCCGACCTGAACAAGTGGGCCTCCCTGTTCAATTCCACGTCACCTGAGCGCATCAGTCGGTCGTTACCACGACTGGACCGGTTTCAATTCTTGACAAAAAAACAAGAAGGATTATATTTGCAGCAGGAGGGATATTCCCGGTCCTCTAGCATAAGCTCAAGGAGCCGAGTTGAGAAGAATCGAGTTTGGTTGACTTCACTCAGAGTGAAGTTGTCCAATAGAATTTTAGAACACTTAGATGAGGAGCAGAAGATGTCCAAAAGTTACCGATTTCTGGTCCTGTTTTGCGCCTGGGGAGCATTTTCTCTGTTCACGGCTGCAGGTGCTCTCGGTGGCAGCGTAGATTTCGAGTTAGAACAGGTTCTCTAGAGGGTGAGTCGAGAGGAGGAGGCGTCTTCAGTTCCCAGGAGCCTCAGCCTTTACCAGAACTACCCGAATCCCTTCAACCCACGACCGAGATCAAGTATGCTCTTCCTAAAGAATGCCATGTGGAGTTGGAGATATTAAATATCCTCGGACAGAAGGTCGCTACCCTTCTGGATGGGACTCAAAACCGTGGGTCATACAACCGTTCGGTGGAACTCCGGGAAGTCCGCCAGTGGGGTATACTTCTACAAATTGACCGCCGGAGATTTCACTGACGTCAAGATGATGACACTGTTGAGATAGACGATCTATAGCCGACAAGCATAGGGCCGGGGATGACCCGGCCTTTTTTTACAGGGAACAGGGTTGCCATTCAAAGCAGATTACGTGTATGAGACGGATCAGCCCTGTGGAAGAGATCAAGAGGATGATGGATGGGGTTCACGCCGCCTAATTGATAACTAGAATGCCCCGTAATAGAATAGACAAGGTCAAGGAGATGAATGAGTATTACGGGAAACGTGCATCTCTACACGACGCCTTTATGGGCTACACTGACAATGAGACCATGGAGAGACTGCTTGCCCCCATTATCGGGCACATCGAGCAATTTATTGAAGGGAAGGATGTGCTGGAGATAGCTTGCGGCACGGGAAACTGGACTCAGGTTTTGGCCAAGAGAGCGCGGTCGGTGTTGGCGATAGATGTGAATGCAACGGTGTTGGAAATAGCACGTACGAAGAGCTATGTGAATGACAGGGTTACATTCAGAATCGCTGATGCCTACGCACTCGAAAAAGTGGAGGGGAGCTTCAATGCCGCATTTGCAGGGGACTGGTGGTCACATATTCCGAAATCAAGAATTCCGCAATTCCTGAAGACTCTTCATTCTAAGCTAAGTCCAGGCTCTCCAGTCGTGTTCGTCGACATGATGCGCCGTGAAGAATTAGACAGGATGTTTGCCTATTATGATGAGGAAGGTAATATCATACATGAGCGCAGTTTGCCAGACGGAAGAGTCTTTCACGTTGTCAAGAACCATCCCACAGAAGATGAGCTCCGGCGCTATCTAAAGGATACTGCCAGTAACATCCAATACCATGAAGATCATGGACTATTGAGATGGGTTCTTTCCTACACGGTGGACTGAGATAGAGAGATCGGC
>JBHIBM010000369.1:0-2273 GCA_046759085.1 Candidatus Zixiibacteriota bacterium | reverse complement strand
CAACGCCTCCAGCCAGCCGCTCTTGACGATCAGAAGTAAAGCTAAAAAGAAAAGAAACAGGAAAAAGCCGAAAAAGACCAGCAGGAACAGCTTGGCTAAATGAACGAAGAAAAGGCTCAAAACTACCAGGAGGCTCAAAGCCAAAATCGTCAGAACCTTTTCGACCAGGACCACCGCCACCGACTCCGGAGCTTTTTGGGTGTAGCGAGCCACATCATAAGCTTTGTAGGCCTCCAACCCCAGACCGGTGGGGGTGAAGGTTCCCAAAAACCTCCCCACCAGATAGGTCTTCACCAGATGGGGAAAGGGGACCGCCAACGCCTGCGCTCTTAGAAGCGTCGTCCACCTGAGGATGGAGAAAAGGATCGCCACCAGTTGCGTTCCGATGGAGGCTGCAAACCACCAGAGGTTCCCCTGTGTGAAGGCATTGCGGACGTCAGCCCAGCCGATCTGAAATTTCTTGAAAATAAGATAGAGAATCAGAACCGTCACCAACACCTTGAGGAGATTGACTATGATCTTCTTCATAATGAGAATGCTTCCCTTTGAAAGTGGAAGGTTTTCTTCTATCTGAAAGCCTACTCGATGTATCCTAAGCCCTTGAGTCGCTCCTTTATGGCCTCCGTCTCCTCTTCGCTGTAGACCTCTTCATATATCCCTTCATATTTGGAGGCATCGACGGTCTTAACCGGATTGGCGGCGACATGATCCGGTTCAAAGCAACCTAGCAAAGGCCTCCCGTCCATATCTTCGGGGACGCCCAAACCAAAGGAGTAAAGGACTGTGGGAGCAAGATCCCACATCTCCGCCTTGGGAAGTTGGAACCCTTTCTTGATGTTCTTCCCGTAAGCCATGAAAATCCCGTTGGGACGATGGAAGCCGGTGGGCTGGTCTCTCCAGGAGGTCACCGGCTTGGGGGAGCCGATATGCTGTCTCCCCAGGAAAGCGTAGTTCTTGGCGATGAAAACCACATCGGGGGCATACTTGGTGGAGGGACCGTGATACAGCTCCTCCCGATAGAAAACCTTGTCCATCACCTTTTCGCCACTGTCGGGATCTTTCACCTCGTAAAGCTTCTCCTTGATGAGGGCCCGAAGCTCATCGTATTCGTTGCCGGGCTCGACAACTCCAGCCCCGTCCTCCCTTTTGACGTTAATGAAAACCCCCTGCGCCGGTATGCTGGCGAATAAAGCCTTGGAGGTGGAGTAATCGATCTGTGCTTCGATTTCGGACTTGAAAGAGGAGCGGGTCTGGCGGATCCTGTTCCTGATCGCTCTCTGAATTCCTTTCGGGATTACCTTTTTCGCGAATGGAGTATCCCCGAACTCCCAGGCCTTGAAGAAAAGCCTCTTCTGGAGGCTTTCGGACTTCGTGGTCTTCAGAAGTCCCCACTTTTCAAGGAGGGTGTTGACGTTGATGTAAGCCTCGGTGCCGCCGAAGCCGTGATCGGAGTTTATGAAAAGATAGGTGTTATCATCGAGCTTACTCAGAAGACTGCCCAGCATCTCGTCCTGAAGCTGATAGCATTGCAGGATCCGATCCCACAGCCGCCGACCTTTCTTGCTGTTGTAAAATTCGGGGAAGTTGGGATCGAAGAACTTCCACAGCACGTGCTGAATCCGGTCGGAGAGGATAAAGACTGTAAAGAAGAAATCCCAGGGTTTGTTGTCCATCATGTAGAAAAAGGCGTCGCGGCGAGTGATGAAGGAGTTCTTGATGTCGTCCAGGAATACGAAACAGTCCTGTATAAAGGTGGGGTCATACTTGGGGATGTCGATGTCCACTCGGTAATTCGGGAACTTGCTCAAAAGCTCACCCTTCAACTCCTGCGGGTAGGTGAAATCGCTCTCCTCTGAAGGGGTCATCATCCCGCCGATCATAAAGCCCTCCAACTTCTCCGGCGGGAAGGTCATGGGGACGTTCATCACGTTGGTGATTTTGCCCTCCTGGTTGAGTATGTGCCAGATTCTGGCGGCACGAATCGACTTGCAGGAGATGAGAGGTCTTTTGAGATCGAAATGGAACGACTCCCGGAAATCGAAAATCCCATGCTTACCAGGATTTTTTCCCGTAAAGACCGCCGACCAGGCCACCGGGGTAGTGCAGGGGATGGTAGAGTCGAGAGTCCCCCAGACCCCCTCCTCTGTAATCCGCTTCATGTTGGGCAGATACCCCTTGTCCATCCAGGGACCGAACAGATCGAAGGTGGCACCGTCCAGCCCCACCAAAATCACTCTTTTCTTATCAGTTGAGGGCGTCTTATCCATCTATCT
>JBHIBM010000368.1:0-2279 GCA_046759085.1 Candidatus Zixiibacteriota bacterium | reverse complement strand
GTACCCGATATCGTCCTGGAAAATGTCCCCAGGCAACAGGCCAAGGCGGAGACACGGCAGCCTGTCCTGAGAGAGGAAAACCTTCCCGGCCATCTGAGGAACGGGCCGGACGAAGAGGAGAGGGAAGAGGCGGCGAAAAAGAAAATGGAAGACGACCTCAAAAATGACGCTCAGCTCAAACGTGCCCTGGAACTGCTGAAGGGGTGGGAAGTGTTCAAACAGTTGGTGCAAAAGAAGGCTGCCTAGTTCCAGAGGTCGATGGAAGAGTCAGAATGGGAGTTCTTGAATAAAAGATAGAGACCAGTTTTTGGCTTTTCCGCTTTGCACTGTTCGTTTTGCCATTTGATTAGCCCTCTTCCTGGAGGGCTAACCCCGATCCGAAAGAAAAACCTACGCTGAAATAGAAGGATGTGCTAATTCTCTCAGGGGATGCGCCATTTCGTCTGTACGGCGCCTACGGGGGAGGACAAGGATCTCTCCGGAGGGTATGCTGATGGCCTTTTTCCGGTGCCCCACAGAGGGCCTTGTCGGCGTTAAAGTTTCGGATCGGGGCTAATTGTTTTGGGAGCCAAGATGAGAAGGGAACGGGAAGACCCCTTGCCTGTCGAGAAATCACGGGCCGTCCTGACCGTGAGTGAGTTGAATCAGATTATTAAGGGGACCCTGGAGAGAGAGCTCGACTCGTTTTGGGTGGTCGGTGAGATATCCAATTTTCGCGTTCCGCCTTCCGGCCATTTCTATTTCACGCTCAAGGACGCTAACTGTCAGATTGCCGCCGTTATGTTTCGGGGCCAATCTAGGGGTCTCAGCTTTCAACCCGAGAACGGAATGGAGATGCTCTGTTTCGGTCGCGTGAGCGTTTATCCGGCTCGTGGGGATCTTCAGCTCTATGTGGAATCGATGGAGCCCAGAGGTAGAGGGGCCCTCTATTTGCGCTTTGAGCAGTTGAAAAAACGGTTGTGGGAGGAGGGTCTCTTTGCCGCTGAGCGGAAGAGGCCGCTGCCATTTTTACCCCGGGCCATCGGGATCGTCACCTCTCTGAGGGGGGCGGCGCTCCGGGACATGCTTCGTATCCTCGGTGATCGGTTCCCAGACCGGAGGGTAGTGATTCAGCCGGTAAAGGTTCAAGGAGACGGGTCGGCCTTAGAGGTTGCACAGGGGATCAAGGACCTCGGTGAATCCGGATTGGTCGAGGTAATGATTGTGGGGCGCGGAGGTGGATCACTCGAGGATCTCTGGGCCTTTAATGAGGAAGTCGTGGCGCGAGCGATTTTTGCGGCTCCGGTTCCGGTCATCTCTGCAGTCGGTCATGAGATTGATTTTACCATAGCCGATTTTGTCGCCGACCAGCGTGCCCCGACCCCCACTGCGGCTGCTGAGATGGTGGTCCCGCGCAAGGAGGAGCTCGTGGCAGAAATCCAGAGCTCAGAAGGTCGCCTGATAAGGGCGACTCAAGCCGCGCTTTATAATCGCAGGCAAATCGCGGAAAGTTTAATGCGCAGGCTGGTTGACCCGACGCGGCGGCTCAGGGAGAACCAAGTTCGCTTGGATGAGCTTTCGGTCAGCTTGTGGCGCCGTTTCAAGAATTCTCTTGATCGCTTTAAGGACCGCTTGGCTCGCCCTTCAGAACGGTTGGGAAGCTTGAGTCCCCTGGGGGTCTTGGAGCGTGGTTATAGTATCGTATACAGGATGCCTGACCGGCACATCGTAAAAGACGGCAGTTCAGTCAAAAGGGGGGACCTCCTCCGCATTACCTTTGCTCGCGGGAGCTCACTCTCCAGGGTCGAAGAAAGCGAATGAGATGAAGACCCCGGGGCTTCTCTCTCCTTCCTTATATCTTATCTTACTCCTTGCCCGTGCGTCGTTCGCCGACGGGATTTCCTTGTTCGTTTTCCCTGAGTCCAGAGAAGTTTTTCAGGGGGGAGTGGTGGTGATTGACGTCTCGGGAGAAGATCTTGCAGGAGTGAAAGCATTTCACCGAGACCGGGAGGTGCCCTTTTTCCCCACTGCAGAGGGTGGTTCTTACAGAGCCCTTTTGGGGGTGGATCTTGAGGAGAGGTCTGGGCCGATGAAGGTGGCCATCAGGGCACGGGGAATGGGAGAGAAGGAAGTGCCGCTTGTGCTGCAGGTTAAGAAAAGGAAATTCTCCACGGAGAAGCTGTCCGTCGCTGCCGCCTTTGATCGGTTTGATGAGATGACGCTGAAGAGAATCCGTCGAGAGAAGGAACGGATAGTTCGGCTGTGGTCAGTATCTAGCCGGCAGCGTTGGTGGCGAGGGC
>JBHIBM010000367.1:0-2282 GCA_046759085.1 Candidatus Zixiibacteriota bacterium | reverse complement strand
TCCACGAAAACCGGGCTCTTTACGGCTGGTGGTAAATCCGAGTTTGAGAACGCATGTTGACCCGAACATCAAGCTGAAAATCGGCGACCAGAGCTTCGCCGCCACCGAATTCCTGGCGCTGACCAGCAGAGTAATATCAGGAGTGCACAGTGACTATGGAATATTGATCATAAATGGGGAGAACTTCAAAAAGGGCTATGAACTTGCCTCCGCAAGCGTCATGGATATGACCCCAACCATTCTGGCCGCCTGTGGCTATCCATTGGGAAGAGATATGGACGGGAAGGTTCTCAAGGATGCTTTCCGGGAGGATTTCTTTGTTCAGCGACCAATCAAGTATATCGATACTTATGACGACCCTACTTGGTCTCAGCGCACCGCGAAGGCCAAGAGAATGGACCTAGATGTGGAGGCACAGCTGAAAGCCCTGGGGTATCTCCGTTAACACGGTTCAACTATTGGCTGGTGAATGCCCTGAGGCCAATTGGAAATATCATCAGCAAGTTAACGAAAAATCGAGATTTAACTCCTGGAGAATTTGTGAGGGCATTTTGAACCCAAAAGAAAGTCTAACTACATCCCTATCATTCAGAAGTCCTCACAAATTCTGATAATAAAAGGCTTTTCCTTCTCCTTTTCGAAGTTCCTCCATTGTTTTCGTTTATGTAAATTAGGTTGTGTGAATTTCTCGATTTGACTTGATGTCCACAGGGTCCCCTCGGGATAAGTAGAAAGAGCATATCTGATTAAAAGCTACAAACGGAGTTGAGGGGAGGATATACCCTTACGATTAAGATAGATTTCAGCGAGGCGAAGACAACATAGAGATGGTGTAGACTCAAGGAGTTTTGGGGGGAGGAGCTGCCTTCGCAGGCATGGCAACACCGCCTGAGAGTTTTGTGTTGACTTGTCCGCCCGAGGAAATAAATTGAAGCTAATTTGGTTATCGTGCAGAGATTCTAAGATCGTATCTTAGATGCCTTTCGGTGGCAGACACTGTTATGCTTGCTAAAATCCTATCTTCAGCGGTCCTGGGAATCGATGCTTATATTGTTGAGGTCGAGACCGACATATCCTCCACCACCCCCTACTTTGCCACCGTTGGCTTGCCGGAGGCGGCGGTCAAGGAATCCCGGGAACGGGTGCAGGCCGCTATCAAAAACTCCGGCTATCTTTTTCCCTTGAAACGGGTCATCATAAACCTCGCTCCCGCGGATATCCGCAAGGAGGGCACCGCTTTAGATCTCCCCATAGCCGTTGGCATTCTGGCGGCATCGGGGCAGATAATGCGCGAGGATTTCTCAGACTATGTGATATTGGGGGAACTCTCTTTGGACGGCACCTTAAAGCCGGTTCACGGTGTCCTCTCGATGGTGATGAATCTCAAAAGGATTCATAAAAAGGGAATTATCCTCCCGAAGCAGAATGCCAAAGAGGCCGCCATCGCTCAGGGGGTTGAGGTCTACCCGGTCACTACCCTGCAGGAGACCGCCACTTTCTTAGAGGCGGGAGACGCCGTAGAACCTTACCAGCTTGACATCGACGAGCTTTTCCAGAGAAGCAGGGACTATCCCGTCGATTTCACCGATGTCAAGGGGCAGGAGCACACCAAACGGGCTCTGGAGGTATCTGCCGCCGGGGGACACAACATCATTATGATAGGACCTCCCGGCTCCGGCAAGACCATGTTGGCTCGCCGCCTGCCGACCATTCTGCCGGATATGACCTTGGAGGAGGCTTTAGAGACCACCAAGGTCCACTCCGTTGCCGGAATTCTGCCCTCGGAGCAGGCTCTGGTGGCCACCCGACCCTTCCGTTCTCCACATCACACCATTTCGGACGCTGGCTTGATCGGCGGTGGCCATCATCCCAAGCCGGGTGAGGTCAGCCTGGCGCATCACGGGGTTTTGTTTTTGGACGAGCTGCCGGAGTTCAAGAGGAATGTCTTAGAGGTGATGAGACAACCGTCGGAGGACGGGCAGGTGACGATTTCACGGGCGGCGATATCGCTGACCTATCCTGCCAATTTTATGCTGGCGGCGGCGATGAACCCCTGTCCCTGCGGCTATTTCGGCGACAGCGGTCACGAGTGCAACTGCACCCCGATGGTGATTCAGAAATACCTCTCCCGCATCTCCGGGCCGCTGTTTGACCGCATCGATATTCACATCGAAGTCCCCACCGTCAAGTTCAAGGAGCTTTCGGGCAAGCCCACCGGTGAGCCTTCGGAGGTGATCAGGCAGAGGGTCAACAAGGCCCGGCAGACCCAGCTTGAGCGTTTC
>JBHIBM010000366.1:0-2288 GCA_046759085.1 Candidatus Zixiibacteriota bacterium | reverse complement strand
AGCGTCTATTACAAGGTGCGCGACCCCCGGATCTTCAAGCTGCTGGGTCTCTCCACCGGGATAATAAAGAGAGAGCTTAGAAACCGCTCCAAGATTCTGGCGGCGGTGTAATTTTCTTGAGCGATAGGTGACTTTTTCCTCATCTAATCATTTGCGGGGCTTTCCCAGGGGGAATTGATGTATATCTTGGAAAGCGGGCTAGAGGCTCTGCTTGAATACCTCTCCGGACATGTATTGAGCTGTCTGGTGCCGGCCTTCTTCATCGCCGGGGGGATCGCGCTTTTCGTCTCCCAGGCAGGGATAATCAAGTATTTCGGAGCCGGAGCCAAGAAGGTCCTGGCCTATTCGGTGGCCTCGGTCTCCGGGGCGATCTTGGCGGTCTGCTCCTGCACCATTCTGCCGCTCTTTGCCGGGATCAACAAAAGGGGTGCCGGCATCGGACCGGCAATCGCCTTTCTGTACGCGGGACCGGCAATAAATATTCTGGCAATCGTTTACACTGCTCGATTGTTGGGGTTCGACCTGGGGTTAGCGCGGGCGATTTTCGCCATAGTCTTCTCAATCGTCATCGGCTTAATAATGGCAGTGTTGTTCTCTCAGGTTAAAGGTAATCCGAGCGGGGAGGTTGCTGTTGCCGCTGGAGTGGTTGAGGAATCTAGGCCCCTCTGGAAGACAATTGTGTTTTTTGCAGTGATGCTGGGAATATTGATCGCCGGAGCGGCGAAGTTGTGGATTCTGGCGATCATCTTTGTCGCAGTTCTCCTGGTGGTACTCCGTTACTGGTATGGACGAGAGGAGATCAAAGAATGGTTGGGGGAGACCTGGTGGCTGACGAAGCGGATTGTGCCGGTCCTCCTTGCGGGAGTGTTTGTGGCCGGGATGGTGAGGGCCCTGTTACCGTCGGATGTCGTTGGCGCTTGGCTGGGAGGTAACAGTATCAGGTCTAATCTCTCCGCCTCCATCTTCGGAGCCTTAATGTATTTCTCCACCCTGACTGAGGTCCCGATCATCAAGGCTCTAACGGAGCTTGGTATGGGTAGAGGGCCTGCGTTGGCGCTTCTCTTGGCGGGCCCCTCTGTGTCGCTGCCAAATATGATTGTGATCGGGAGGATTATGGGTCTGAAGAAAACCGGCGTTTATGTTTTTCTGGTGGTTTTCTTTGCCACTTCTACAGGAATGCTGTTCGGTTTGCTGGTCTAACTGAGAATTGTCATGAGAACTGCGACTTCAAAGCGCCTTTCGTTCTTCGATCGTTTTCTGACCCTGTGGATATTCCTGGGGATGGCCTTCGGCATTGGCTTGGGATATTTGGCTCCGAGGGTCGTAGAGGTCATCACCAGCTTTCAGGTTGGCACAACTTCCGTCCCGATTGCGGTCGGCCTGATTCTGATGATGTATCCCCCTCTTGCCAAGGTGAAGTATGAAGAGCTCGGTGATGTTTTCCGGGATTTTAAGGTCCTGGGGCTATCGCTAATTCAGAACTGGATTATAGGCCCTATTCTGATGTTCCTCTTGGCGGTCATCTTTCTGCGAAGCTATCCGGAGTACATGGTGGGCTTGATTATGATTGGTCTGGCACGCTGTATCGCCATGGTGATCGTCTGGAATGAGCTGGCCAAAGGGGATACCGAATATGCCGCTGGCCTGGTGGCATTCAATTCAGTCTTCCAGGTGCTGTTCTACTCCCTCTATGCCTATATCTTCATTACTGTCTTCCCGACCTGGCTCGGTCTTGAGGCTGCAGTTGTGAAGGTGTCGATGGGGCAGATTGCTGAGAGTGTTTTCATCTATCTGGGAATTCCTTTCATCGCCGGGATAATCACGCGGTTTACTCTAATCAAGCTGAAAGGTCGTGACTGGTATGAGAGAGTTTTCATTCCTATGATCAGCCCGGCCACTTTGATTGCCCTTCTTTTCACGATTGTGGTGATGTTCTCCCTTAAGGGTGAATATATCGTGGGGTTGCCCCTGGATGTGGTAAGAGTGGCCATACCGCTCTTGATTTACTTCGTGGTGATGTTTCTGGTCACCTTCTATGTGAGCAAGAAAGCCGGAGCTGATTATGCCAAATCGACGACCCTTTCATTCACCGCCGCCAGCAATAACTTCGAGTTGGCGATTGCAGTGGCGGTGGCGGTGTTCGGGATACGTTCAGGGCAGGCTTTCGCCGCCGTTATCGGTCCCCTGGTGGAGGTGCCGGTACTCATCAGCCTCGTCAACGTAGCCCTGTTTTTCCAGAGAAAATATTTCGGCGCCACAACTGTGACGGACAGTTAGGGCTCAAGCGG
>JBHIBM010000365.1:0-2291 GCA_046759085.1 Candidatus Zixiibacteriota bacterium | reverse complement strand
CTATCTCTTCTCCTTATTGTATGCTTCTTCACGCTCTCGCCCTTGGGGGAGGCCTCTGAGAGAGGCAAATTCTTTCTGACCTGTAAAATCGGCTACAAGCCGACCGCCACCATAGGTGACCTCAACAACCCGGTTTATGCCAGCCAGCCGGAACTGTACGACCTACTTCCCTTAGAATTCTCCGCAGGCTATTTCTGGAGCGAGCTTTTCAACACTCAGCTCAAACTTTCCCATCTCTCCAAAACCGACAAGAGTCTCTCCCGCCAGAAAACCACTATCAAAAACCTGGGGCTGTCGATTCCTAGCTGTCTATACTGGCCCCTGACCGACTCCGGAAACTGGATCCTCACCCTTTTCGGTGGACTCACCTTCGGCTGGGGAGAAGTTAAGTATTCCACCAGAAGCAGTTCCGACCAGACCCGGGGTGAGGCCTTTGGGCTTTCGGGTGGTTTCGGCTTCGATTACTACCTATCTGGTCACCTCTTCCTCAGCTCCAGCTTCAATTACGCAGTTCTAAACGTCCCCACCGAAGGGCATTTCGATACAAGTGCAGCCTTGACCAAGGTCGACCTCGACTTAACCGGGCCCGGACTGGATTTCGGATTGGGGTGGAGATTCTAGCAGGATCTACTTCCGATTCCTGACAAAGATCGGTGGTCAAACAGGGAAGTCAATTCACAGCGTTTCCCACTGTGGGGTCTTCGGGGCGTTGTGCTCGGTTGCGGTGCCCGCTTTCACGGTGAAGAAGATACAGACCGGCAGGTTGAGGTTTGCAATCGGAGCTGCCACAACGACTTTAGGGGTATTCACTTTGCTGAAAGCTTTTGGCCTCATATAAGAGAGTCTTCTGACCTTCCAGGGAGGGTTTTGGGCCCACCGCCACCTCAGGGAGATTCTCGCTATTGAGAACCATCAGATCAGACCAGTGGATATTGCCAGTAGCTTTCAGGAAGTTATGCTTGCGTGCATTTCACTTTTGGACTTAGTTGAGAGAGGAGGCAATACCGTCACGTGAGAAGGCTGCACATATCGATACTGTTTTGTCTATCGGCAGTGATGCTGCTTGGTCAAGGGAGCATCTCTGCCTACGATGACGGAGATTGGCAATACTGGAACAGAGAAGGTGTAGAAGGTAGTATCACCGACGATTTGAAAGCTAAGATGGAGGTGGAGTTCCGCTTCGGGGACAATATGGGGGAACTCTACTATCAACATTCGGAGTTGGCCCTCTCTCACCGGTGCACCGGGTGGTTGACTTTTACGGTGAACTACAGGCAGATCTATGAAAAGAAAGGGGAGGTCTGGAAACAGGAGAACAGGCCCCACCTCAATGCCATCCTCAGGTGGAGCTGGTCGGGTTTCGGATTAGAGGACAGAAGCAGGCTGGAGTATCGAGTCAGGGAGGGGAAGGATGATGCCCTCAGATGCAGAAACAGACTGGCTCTGAAGTTACCGCTGAATTGGGGGAATTTCAATGTCCAGCCATATATTGCTGATGAGATCTTTCTCGATTTTGAAAAAGGAGAACTCAACCGCAACAGGCTCTATTTGGGCGCAAACGGCAACCTCGGGAAAGGCCTGAAGGCAGAGACATATTACCTCTGGCAAACGAGCAAATCAGAAGATCGCTGGGGTGACTATAACATAATCGGTACGAAACTGAAAGCAGCGTTTTGACTGGAGATTGGATCGAAAGGGACTCACCTAGCGTGCGTGAATCGAGCGAAATGCGCCCACACTAGTTTTTAAGTAATTCATTGACAGTATCCCCGTTTCTGGTATATTTTAGCTTGGGTTGACTATTGGCGAGGCCGACTACCTCGAAGCACCTCTTAGGGGAAAGATGAGACCGCAACCAAGTTGGCTTTCAGTTCAGATCTGCCTTTTGATCTTGCTTGTGCCTGCGCAGGCTCTCTGTCAGGTCAGGGCCGAGGACATAACCGCCGATTTCGAATCCGGCAATATCACCGGTGTCACTGACCAGGGACCCAACGACCTTTACATGAGAATCCGTCTGGACGATAATCACGGCGATCTATACGGCTGGTTCTATTTCAAAATCAAGGAACATGCCTTAAACCAGACCGTCACCTTCCATATCACCAACCCCGACGGTTGGGTCAACTCCGATTATAAGCCGGTCTATTCTTACGAGCGCATGGTCTGGAACCGGGTCAGCAACACAACCTTCTCCGGCGGGAGTCTGATCTTCAGGCACACTTTCAGCCGCGACAGCGTCTATATCGCCTTCTGCTTCCCTTACACCACAACCGACCTCGACCACTTCCTCG
>JBHIBM010000364.1:0-2313 GCA_046759085.1 Candidatus Zixiibacteriota bacterium | reverse complement strand
TAGGGGCGGCCGGTGACCCGCCGGCAGGCGACCCATCGGGTCGCGCCTACAGACAGCAAGCAGATAAGCATCTAGCGATCAGACCACTAAGAGCGTGTCTGAGAAGTCCTCTGAGCATTCCAAAATGCCCCTTTTCTGACGTCACCTTCGCAGAAACAGGGCAGAACTGTCATAGAAATAAACCAGCGTGATACCTATAGTCCGCAAATTCTTGTCATAGTTTGTCATGACAAGTTGGACACGCTCGATTCTACTTTTGAGACACGCTCTCAGCCTCAACTTTGGTCATTCCTTGAAGGGGATCGGTCTCCTCAGTTTTAAGAGTGTCAAGAATGTTATGCCATGTGTCATAGTCTAAACCCTTATGAATACTGCGATTTTGATTTCTGTCATGACAAATATGACACACTATTTGTAAAGACGTAGGTAGCCGATAGATCCGTAATGTCTGGTTTTTCACCAGACTTAACCTAATCTTCGATCAGCGTCCACTTACTCTCTGATCATCTACAAGCATGGATGCCTATGGTTGCTGAGGTTGAGGGTGCCCCATATCCAATATCAAAAATAGACCAAATGGCCAAGGTCGAGTTGGAGACG
Organism: Candidatus Zixiibacteriota bacterium; assembly: GCA_046759085.1. Classification (GTDB taxonomy): domain Bacteria; phylum Zixibacteria; class MSB-5A5; order DG-27; family DG-27; genus DG-27. The sequence continues at coordinate 1,713 of JBHIBM010000364.1, read as the reverse complement.
GGACAGGAATGTCCCATCTATCGGTTGGGCCTGTCACCCGCCAGTTACAAATTAGAGTTGTCATTCCCCCGGCCACGGATTGGTTTTGCTGTTTCCCCGGTATCGCTTAGAGCTGCTATTTCCCCCATCATGTTCATCATTTTCGCCCGTCACGTTTTTTTCCTTTCAGCGTCACATTCGTTATTTCCCCATACCACGATAGGCGGGACATTCCTGTCCCGTCTACTCTTATACAGAATATAAAACCTGCCTTTGTCAGTTGCTAACCCCTTCCAAAGGGGGAAACTTGGTGGCAGATCGTCGGGAAACTATTGACCATCTTCCCTATGTTCCCCGGTCATGGGGACGAAGCGGCACGATATGGATTCTCTCTTTCGTAGTTTGCCCTTAGTCTTCTCGCAAATAGTCAATATCTGATACATAGGGCCGACGGGGATCACCAGGCTTCCACCTTCAGCTAATTGATCCACGAGAGGCTGAGGAACTTCATCCGGGCCGCAGGTAACTATAATCTCATCGAAAGGCGCATATTCCTCCCAACCGAAATAGCCATCCCCGGTTTTGAACCATATATTTTGATACCCCAGATCCTCAAGCAGTCTCTTCGCTTTCTGCGCCAGGCTCTCAACTATCTCGACGGTATAGACTTCTCGGGCGAGTTCAGCCACAACAGCCGTCTGATAACCGGAGCCCGTGCCGATCTCCAGAACTTTCTCATCACCTTTGAGTCGCAGAAGCTCAGTCATCAGCGCCACCATATATGGTTGGGAGATGGTCTGCTCCTTGCCTATTGGGAGGGGCTGGTCGCTGTATGCCAGGTCCTGCAAGTCTTCGCCCACGAAGAGGTGTCTTGGCACCTTGAGCATGGCAGCCAGCACTCTATCGTCTTTGACGCCTCTCGATATTATCTGATGCTCAACCATCTGTTTTCTTGAAGTATCATGATTCTTCATCTTGGGCATAGAGCGCAGAGCATAGAGCTTAGAGCATAGAGCTTAGTGCTCTTCTCTTCTCCTGCTCTTAGCTCTTAGCTCTTTGCTCTTTGTCCTTTGCTCTTCGCTCTTTACTACTCCCTTTTGTTCTTCAGAGCCCGAACTCTCTTACGAATCTTTGCTTCCACGTTCTCCGGCAATCGCTTTATGTCTCTAGGTCTCCTGGCTGGAGGAGCCGCATCCTCCCGCTCTACCAAGATCCCTCGCGCTGCCTGCATCTTCCTCTCCACTGGCAGTGGCTTGGGCACATATGGCTCCTTTTCCAGCATGTCGTGAAGTATGATCAACGCTGCTTCTTTATCCGGTATACGTTCTCTGGCTTCCGAGTCGGCGTCGAAGTATGACCATGATCTGCTGGGCGATCCTACACAGGAGGGGCATCCATCCTCACATGGACAACTGCTGATAAGCTCCAGGCAGCTTTCCATGATCTGGTCCAGCAGTTGGTAGCTCTTCTCGGCGAATCCCAGCCCTCCTTGATACTTGTCATATATAAACAGGGTGGGCTTGCCTGTATTGGTTGAATCCACCACAGGGCCTATGTCAGTATAGTCGCAGATCACGTATAACGGGATCACCCCGGTGAGCGCGTTACCTATCCCCATTAATCCCTCGCTGGGGATCCTGCCATATTCTCTGACGCGGTTCAGAGCGGAGTTGGGTGGCATGATCCAGAGCGCGCTGGTATTCAATTCCTGAGGTGGCAGGTCAAGGTTACCGA
>JBHIBM010000363.1:0-2313 GCA_046759085.1 Candidatus Zixiibacteriota bacterium | reverse complement strand
TGTTGCAGGCCAGCGTCAAGAAGTTGAAAAACGTGGAGGTAAAGCACTTTTCCGGCTTGACGGTAGAATATGCTCGGGAGTTGAAGGTGACGGCGATCATCCGGGGTCTGAGGGTTTTCTCCGACTTCGAGTACGAATTTCAGATGGCTCTGATGAACCGCAAATTAGTGCCGGAGGTGGAGACCGTCTTTCTGGTGCCCTCCGAGCAGAACACCTACGTGAGCTCCTCTTTGATCAAAGACATTGCCAGTTTCGGCGGCAATATCTCCGGATTCGTGTCTCCACCGGTGGCAAGAAAGCTCAAGGAAAAGTACAGAAGGCGCAAGTGAGGGTCTCCGCCTCGGTTCAGGAGGGGAGCTGTTTTTTTATTTAAGAAAGTGAATTTTTTCACTTGCTTTTTTGAATTGCTCTGGATATACTTATCTATAGATTAAGATTTATAAACAGGCACTTTCAGAGTCGGAAAGTGAGAGAAAAGCTAAGGCATGTACGCTTGCTCATAGATTTCACCGAGGGGCTTGGCTGCGGCGTGTGGGCGCAGGTATGATATGATGAGATCAGGATAACCTATCCGGGCCGACATAGTCTGACAGGCGGGTAAAGGTCACGGTGATGCAACCGAAAACACTGTAATAGAACAACTGAGATGAAAGAGAAAGTTTTTCTTTTCTCGGCAGGAATTTTCCCACTTTTATTGCTCCTGATGACAGGCATCCTCCAGGCAGAGGAGCCCCTCCCTACCAGCGAAGACTGCTTGGCCTGCCACGAAGAGGCCGCGGAAGTAGTCGGAGCCACTCTCGACAGCTTATTGGCTCGCTCGATACACGAAGGGCTCGAATGTCTTGATTGTCACACGGGGATAGGTGAAGTTCCCCATGAGGAGCAACTGCCGAAGGTCACCTGCGGCGAATGCCACCCCGAGGAGGTGGAAATCTACCAGTGGCATGGTCGTCTGCATGTGCCCGAAGGTGAGGACATCCCTACCTGCGCGGATTGCCACGGCAGGCACGATATCCTCCCTTCATCGCTGACGAAATCACGGGTCAACCCTGTCAACTTGCCCCAAACCTGCGGTCGCTGCCACGAAGACCTGGATTTGACCATTAAGCACGAGATTCTATTTAAAGAGCCAGTAGAGATTTACGAGGGCAGTGTGCATGGAATCGCCACCAGTGAGGGCGTCGCCGCGGCGCCGACCTGCAACGATTGTCATTCCACGGGGAGAACCGCGCATCGCATCCTGCCGCCCTCTGACACAGAATCAACGATCAACCATTTCAATATTCCCAAAACCTGCGGCACGTGTCACCAGAGCATTGAGGAGGAGTACTGGGAGGGAATTCACGGAAAACTGAGCGCCCAGGGGGAGGCAGATTCCCCGGTCTGTACGGATTGCCATGGTGAACATGGTATCATCCCGCCGAGCGATCCGCGCTCGCGGGTGAGTCCTATCAGAGTGGCGGAGGCCACTTGCTCGCCCTGTCATGAATCCGCGAGGTTAAACGAGAAGTACGGTGTTCCCATCAGGCGCATCGACAGTTATCATGGCTTGAAGAGTGAGGCCGGTGATATCACCGTGGCGAATTGCGCTTCCTGCCATGGGGCCCACCGCATACTACCTCATACCGATCCGCGTTCATCTATCCATCCGGAGAACCTTCAGAAGACTTGCGGAGCATGTCACCCTGGTATCTCGGCCGTCATCGCCCAAACCCCCATACATGGAACTCCCGGTGTCACCCGAACACGGATAGCGGACATCGTCCGACAAATTTACATCCTGGCAATTATCATTATTATCGGTGGTATGGTTGCCTACGTGGTCGTCGACTTTCGCAAGCAGGTCCGTAACGTCAGTAAGAAAAGGCAGATTGTCCGCATGGCACCTGGGGAGGTGTGGCAGCATACTCTCTTGATGATCACCTTCATTGTCTTGGTTATCACAGGGTTTTCGCTGCGCTTCTCAGAATCCTGGTGGGTGAGATTGCTCTTTGGCTGGGAGGGTGGTTTCCCGCTGCGGGGTTTAATTCATCGTGTGGCTGCGGTGGTGTTCATTTTGAGCACCATCTGGCACCTCTTCTACCTGACAAGGCCTCCGGGGCGGCGGTTCATCAAAGACATGTTACCCGCGAAAGCGGATTTGAAGGAGTTCTTCCAGATGTTAGCCTACAATCTGGGAATAAAGAAGGAGGGTCCGCGTTTCAGCCGCTTCAGCTATGTGGAAAAAGCAGAGTACTGGGCCTTGGTCTGGGGTACTATGATTATGATCTTCACCGGTCTGTTCCTCTGGTTTGAGAACTTCGCGGTTAGATG
>JBHIBM010000362.1:0-2315 GCA_046759085.1 Candidatus Zixiibacteriota bacterium | reverse complement strand
CCGCAGGGATAAACACGTCATAGAAGTAGCCAAGATATATGCATCTGGTAGAAATCCTCGGAAAGCGAACCTTGCTATTCTTGATTTTACCGCTGTTGTCTGCACCCCTCGAAAGCCCGATTGTGAAAAATGCCCTTTGCGAACCAATTGTCATTACGTGCGCTTTTCACCTTAGCGTGCTTCGTTAGTTAAGGCTCCTTTGGCTTCAACATTTAAAACATGATCGCCGAAATCATAACCATAGGTGACGAGCTGCTGTATGGGCAGACTGTCGATACGAACTCGGCCTATCTTGGAGAGAGGCTCACCTCTTTGGGGATCGAGGTCAAACACAAGAGCACCATCCGGGATGAGGCTAAAGAGATTGCCGCTGCCATTAAGCTGGCAATGGAGCGCAGCGACCTTGTAATCACAACCGGCGGCTTAGGTCCCACGCCGGATGACGTCTCAAAGAAGGCAATCTGTGACTACTTCGGGAAAGAGCTTGTCCTGTATGAAGATATCCTCAGGAAAGTCGAGAGCTGGTATACTCAAAAGGGTGTCGAGATGCCGGCAATCGTCCGGAGTCAGGCACTCCTTCCCCAAGGCACCATACCCCTGAGCAACGATTGGGGCACTGCGCCCGGAATCTTCATAGAGGAAAAGGGAAAGCTTTTTTTCGCCCTCCCCGGAGTCCCCAACGAGATGGAAAGGATCTTCGACAATGGTATAGTTCCGATATTGGAAGAGAGAATTCCCGGCGGAAGGGTCATAGCCTTCAGAACGATTCGCACTGCTGGAATCAGTGAAGCTCGTCTCCACGAAAAACTGTCTTCGATTCTTGAAGAAACCGGAGACATTGGGATTGCCTTTCTCCCCACCAGCTCCGGTGTTGACCTGCGGCTCACCATAAAGAGCAACAATCCCACCGAAGCCCAGAGGAAGCTGGATCAATTCGAAAAGAGAATTCGAGAGAAGGCGGAAAAGTATATCTACGGGGCTGGCGAGGAAATCCTCGAAAAGGCCGTCGGAGACTTGCTCCGCCAGAAAAAGCTGACAGTGGCAGTGGCCGAATCCTGCACTGGCGGGCTTCTGGGGAAGAAGTTCACCAATATCCCCGGCAGCTCAGATTATTTCCTCGGCGGCGTCATTACCTATTCGGACGAATTGAAGATGAAACTTCTCGGTGTCCCCAAAGAGGTTCTGGAAAAAGAGGGAGCGGTTTCGGAGAATTGCGCTCTCTCGATGGCCGAAGGGGTAAAAAAGCTCACCGGAGCAGATTACGGCATCTCCATCACGGGAATTGCTGGCCCGACCGGAGGAGCTGTCGATAAGCCGGTCGGCTTAGTCTACATCGGAATTGCAGGTGACAAGGGAAGCTCCGCCCGAAAATACGTCTTTACAAAAGAGCGTGATTTGAATCGGGAGCTTTCAGCGCAAACGGCTCTAAATCTTTTGAGATTGGAGTTGACGCAATCGTAATCATCCTCTAAGTTCAGAGAGAGAAGATATGAGAACTTTCATAGCTGTTGATTTACCGCAAGAGATCAAACAGAAAATCGATGCAGTTTCAGCATCTTTGAAAAAACAGGGTGGTCGGGTCTCCTGGGTGAGAGCCGCTAATCTGCACCTGACCTTGAAATTCCTGGGTGAGGTCGATGACGGCTTGCTTCCCGACTTGAAGAGAGCATTGCAGCGGCAGATGTCTCAGATCCCGACATTTCAATTCTCCCTGAAGGATCTAGGGGCTTTCCCCAATTTCCACAAGCCCAGGGTGATCTGGGTCGGCATCGACTCCGGCGTTGAAGAGCTGACCGATTTGGCAATCAAAGTTGACGAAGCCACCCATAGTCTCGGATTCGAAAAAGAGAACCGCCCCTTCTCAGCACACCTGACCATCGCCCGCGTCAAAGACCCGCGGACGGTTGCTGACCTCGTCGCTGAGGTCCAAAACTCTCTCTTTCAGAGCGAGCCGATTCCGGCTGAGGAAGTCATCGTCATGAAAAGCCAGTTGACGCCTCACGGGGCGATTTATACCCCTCTGGAGAGGATAAAGTTACTGTGAGAGTTGACCACTTTTGGACTTTTAGAAGGGTGTGAGCGTTATGGAAAATCAAGAATCCATTGAATTCTGGCTTCGGGCGGCGGCTAAGGATCTTGTCGATGCCAAGAAAGCTTTCTCCTCCAAGACATACGATTATACTCTGTCCCTCTGCGGCCAGGCCTTTGAGAAGGCCACCAAAGGGTATACGAATTTTCTGAGCAAAAAAGAAGGTTCAGCAGGGAGTACTCTGGGATCGCTGGAGTTCTCCAAGGAATTTGGCCCGGAGATCTTC
>JBHIBM010000361.1:0-2332 GCA_046759085.1 Candidatus Zixiibacteriota bacterium | reverse complement strand
CTTTCATAGTCAGATTCACAGATGCCATTTTACACTCTGAACGCGGGGAAATAAAGGTGGGGACTTTACGAACCGAGGCTGGCTTTCGGCAACCCTGTTGCCTCATATAAAAAAGTACTCGAAATGAGATTCGTTGCCTCATGTGAAAATGTACTCCAACGCTTCGATCTCCTGCTCCTCCACACTCGCTCCTCTCTTTAACCGAGCAAGTTCGCTCAATCTGTCTTGCCGCCTGATGATCTCCCTCTTCAGCTCCACTGGGTTCAGCTTGGCGTATTCCTGCTCGAGCTCCTCCTTCGCTTCCCTAGAAATGAACGGCGACTCCAGAACCCTCCGGTAAGGAGTCTTAGCCCGATCATACCTCTTCCTCACCTTGCTTCCAACTCGGGTCTTCTCGATCAACTTCATCACCGGCTGGAAGAAGTTCGTGTAGAGCCTGAGGTAGTCGTAGAGCTCGTTTAACACCGCCAGCTCCTCTTCCGAATCATATCTCCAGTACCCCACCGCTCTGCGCACCACCGAATAGTTCTTCTGCTCCACGAAACAGCTGTCATTCTTCCTGTAGGGCCTGCTCCGGGTGAAGGTGATCTTGTTTTCATCACAGAACCGGACCAGATGCGCATTGATGAACTCGCCGCCATTATCAGAATCGAGACCCAACAGCTCAAAGGGGAGCCGCTCCCTGACCTCCTGGAGTGCCGCAAAGACCCACACTTGGGCCTTGTTCTTCACCGCCCGGGTCTCGGTCCACCCCGTGCAGACATCGGTGAGATCCAGGGTCTGGCTGAAGTCCCCGCGGGAATTCCCTCCATCGTGGGAGACCAGATCCACCTCCACAAATCCCGGTCGCCCTTCATCCCACTCGCTGAAGGTGCGGATCGGAATCTGGTTCTTCAACAGCGACCCCGGCTTGGTCTTGGATCTCGCCCTTAATTGATATCGCTTTTTCACCGGAGCCAACAGCCGATCGACGGTCGCCGGGCTGACCTCCAAAAGCTTTGCTCTCACCTCCTCGTCGATCTCTAATTCTCCCCATCGTTCCAGGACGGGAATGATCTCCGACAGATAGGGAGCCAAGCGTTTCCCGCAGATGCAGTCGCAGATCATCCAGATCTTCTCTAAGGTGACCAGGACCTCCTTGCCGTACTTCCTCGGCCTGCTCCTCCTTCTCTTCCGCCTCTTCGTCCGTTCGTCCTCGACCAGGATGACCTCAACGCCTCCGTCTCTCAGCCTTCCCACCACCTTGGGCTTGGCCCGCTGCCGCAGGACCCTAGCGGCATAGGAACGATTGTATCCGGTTAACTCCACCAACCAGTCGAGGGTCTCGCCTTTCTCCCTCTTACTGGCTCTCCGATAGCCTAAAGCCAGCTGCTTTGTAACTGCCTGCTTCTCTCTCATGGTTAATCCCAAGGTCATCTCCTCCCTTACCCGGAAAAGATTGGGCACAGGCACGGCATGACTCTACCGGGAGATGACCTCAGACCTCCCCTCTGCTTCGAGTACATTTCTTTGGTGAGGCAACGATCCGATTTGAAGTACATTTTTGGTGAGGCAATTCGCGACCTTGACAAACGCTCCCGATTGAGTTATACTTTGTTTACCCCATCCCAGAGGGGGTGGGATCGAAGACCGGAGAGAGGTCGAGGGAGATAACGTGCTATAATGAGCCGCCATCAAAGGAGGTGTTAGATATGTATTGGTGGGTCTGGCTCTTCGGATTCTGGTTCATGTTCATCCTAGTGCTGCTCGCTTTTCTGACGGGAACCGCAACCTATTAAGCAACCAGCGCGGCTATCCAGTGGCAGGCCACAGCCCAGGGGATGGTAATTCCGGGGCGAGAGTGGTTATGAGTTGAGGGGGTGATTCTGTATGGATTTGCGGAGGGTCCTTAGCGTTTTATCTGTTCTGCTTTTCCTCTTGGTGGTCTCCCATTTCGCACTTGCGCACCCAGTTTTCGCTGCCGAGCTCACAGTCGAGGTTCTAACAGATCGCGAGGAGTATGAATCTGGTGAGGCTGTTACGATCACGGTTAGAGTCTATTTGGATGGGCAACTAGTCCCAGCCAATATCGATAGGGCCTACATCGAGATAAGCTATGGCGCTGGTTACACCTACAGAAACTATATTACAAGAGACTTCACGCAGGTCAGTCCGGGGGTATTCATTGCCACGGGTGAGGCTGGGAGAGCCGGTAGTCGCCAGATCTATGTGGCCGCTCACATGACAATCACAGAAGATTGCTGTCGGGAAACGGTCTGCGGATTCGGGTTTGCCTATTTCTCAGTAAAGCAAGTGTATCACCCTTGCTATCAACCCTGTGTACCTTCTTATC
>JBHIBM010000360.1:0-2334 GCA_046759085.1 Candidatus Zixiibacteriota bacterium | reverse complement strand
CTTCTTCGGTGCTACGACGAAAGCGGTTCTGGAAGGGGACCACTTCATCGTCAACGGCCAGAAGCGGTTTGTGGTGGGCGCTGAAGGTGCTGACTTCTTTCTGGTCTATTGCAGGACCAATTTCGAGCCGAATGCGCATAAGTATAACCGAATCAGCCTCCTCATCATCGACAAGGGTCCCGGCGTGAAGACCGAGTATCTCTATGGCCTTATGGGGTGCAAGGGCGGTGGAACAGGAAGGCTGGTCTTCAGAAACGCTACGGTTCCCAGGGAGAACCTGGTGGGAGAACTCCATGGTGGTGCGTTCTGTTTCAATCAGATGATGATTCCGGAGCGGCTCACCTCTGCCGCAGGATGCCTAGGGGTCTGGGGTGCTCTGGATCTGGCGGTTAGATACTCCAACAGGCGCAAGGCCTTTGGCCAGCTGATACGCCAGTTCCAGGCAATAAACTTTATGGTGGCCGACTCCATTACGCAGCTTGACGCTGCCCGGGGGCTAACATACCTGGCGGCTCGCGCCGTGGATGAGCATTATCCCAATGTCCGACGGATCGTAAGCGAAGCGAAGAGATTTGCGACTGAAGCCGCATGGAACATCGTAAACAACGCCATGCAGATCATGGGTGGGATCGGCTACACCGACGTGTATCCCATAGAAAGAGCCTTGAGGGACACCCGGCTTGCCCTGATATGGACCGGAACGAGCCAGATTATGAACCTCCTCATCCAGCATGAATATTATGACCAGGTCCTGAATCAGCCCTACGATCGCAGGAAACTTGAACAGGACGCCATGAATCCTGATGAGAGCGAACGTTGCTTCAACGATGAAGATATGTGGAAGATCCACGATCGGGGGGCTGCCCTTTAGGTTTTATTTCATGTCATTGCAACGCAAAGGTCCACCCCGTTTCCACTGGAAGCTTGCTTAAAAAAGCTATGACCACCCTATTCTGTCATTCCCGCGAAGCTTGTCCCTGCGAAAGCGGGGAGCGGGAATCCAGTGATTCTGTCACGTTCTAGACTCCCGCGCGGGAGTGACAGGTTGGTAGAGTTTTATAACAATCTGCTAGAGAAGATGAGCTAGGAGCATGGAGGTCTTTGATGCCCTTTAAACAGATGAACAGAGAAAAAGTAAAGGATTTCCTATTGACAAACTGGATGACCCACGATGCGCTTTGGTATAGGGAGGTGGCGTTCAGGTTTGGAATGCCGGAGGCAAGCCCCATGAATCTTCGGGTCTGCAGAAACCTCGGCAGAATAGAATTAAAGCGTCTTCTTAAGACGACGCGATCAAATCCTCCGAAGGATATGGAGCAGCTAAAACTATTGCACGAAGAAGCCCGGAGGATCCTTGTTCCACCCTTCTTTGAAGGGGACGTGGATTTTCAGAGTGACGATACGATCCTCTTTAAGACCCGTGATTGTTTTGCCCACAAGGGAATGACGCAGGCGGGTCTGATACATGATTACGAGTGCGGGATCTTTGAAAGGATAGAAGGTTGGTTTGACGCCATGGGATTAGAATACACACGGACTCCGGATCTTAGCCGCTGTCTGATGTACAAAGGCCAGGAATGCAATGTCACGTTCGTAGTCTATTTTAAGTAGAGGAGGGAACACAATATATGCCGGTTGCGACACTGGAAGCACTTAGAGAGAGAGAAAGAGAGGTCAGACGGGAACTGATCCTTTCCGCTGCGCAGAGGCTCTTCGCGGAAAAGGACTTCAGGAGCGTGACGGTTAGAGAGATCGCAAAACAGGCGGGCGTCAGCCCCGGGACCATATACCGCTATTATGAAAATCTCGATGAGCTTTTTCTGGATATCTTTTTTGCTGGCGCTCGCGAGATAACAGAGCGTGTGGACGAAGAGTGTGAGAAGGAGACCGGCTGTTCCCTTCGGAGGTTTTGCGAGATCTATATTGACTACCTAAATGAGAATATGACCTTCTACCAGATGATGGGGCATTTTATGCTCGGTGGCAGACTTTCTCCCAAGGCTACAGAAAGGCTGAACCCGATCATGCGGGAGCTCATGAACCGTGTTGAGGCAATTGTGAAAGAGGCGGGTCTTCAAGGGGAGACTCGCCTTGTCTCCCACGCACTTTTTTCGTCCCTAAATGGTGTCATGATCAGCTACGCACGCTATCCGGGTAGAAGCCTCGATGAGATTCGAAGGCATACGTTACGGCTTTCACGGATCGTAGCAGACTTCTTTGATATGCGTGATGAGGGACGTTCATAAATAAGTATCTTTGCCATTCTGAACTTATTTATGAATTTATGTATGTGCCGCTTCTTGATTCTACTGGCAGTCCCAAAAATTTTGGCTT
>JBHIBM010000359.1:0-2340 GCA_046759085.1 Candidatus Zixiibacteriota bacterium | reverse complement strand
ACCACCGGAGAATCCTTCGCTGTGGGAGGCGCCGCCACTGACCTCTGCTCGTCTGTCACCTCAATCCGCACCCCGAACTCGTTTTCGACCTCCTTCACATATCCATGTATGGTCTTCTCCACCTCCGCTACATCATACTCCGGGAGAATCCGGGAGTCGAGGTAGAAAACGTCCTCTCCGGGGAGGCTGTTTATGTTGGGAACGTTGGCCTCCTTCTTGGTGGGCTCGAAGGTGGACTTGGAGGGGTCGAAAAGCTCGTTGGTGCTATCGAACTTCTGGTGCAGCTGGTCGAGCTCCACTATCAAGTTGGAGGCGGCCTTAAAGGCGTTCCTCCCCTTGTACGGGGTGCTGGCGTGGCATTGCTTCCCGATGGTCTTGAACTTCATCCATAGGATCGATTTTTCCGCTATCTCGATCGACTTGCCATCCGGCTTGCCGAAGTCCGGGACCAGTATCAAATCCTCCTTCTTGAAGAGTTCGGGATGATGCTTTAGAAGGTAATCCAGCCCGTACTTACTGCCAGCCTCCTCGTCGGAGACCAAAACCAGACCGACATTGTGTCGGGGGTTGACCTTTTCGTCCGCGAAAGAGCGGAGCGCCAAGACCGAGGCAACCAGCCCTTGATGGTTGTCCTCGGTGCCTCTTCCGTAGAGTTTGCCCTCTTTTTCCACCAGCTCGAAAGGATTAGTATCCCACAGCTCATACTCGCCCGGGGGAACGACATCCATGTGTGCCAATACCCAGACGGTCTTGGATCCATCCCCGCCGGGGTATTTCACGACCAAGTTGGGTCTGATCTTATCCGGGACTCTCTCGTCAGGGGCATTATAGACCTCTACCTTCAAACCCAGCTTGACTAGATACCCCTCCAGGAATTCGGATTTCTTGTACTCCCCCTCACCGCCGTTTTCCGGACCCAGGGCCGGGGTGGCGACTAATTCCCGCTGCAACTCCACCAGTTCCGAGCGGTAAGTGTCAATCCGTTCCAGAAGTCGTTTGAAGTTATTTTCTGGCGACATCTTTCACCTTCCTTTTCCAGTTTAGAGAGTGAAAATATCTCCGAAGGGAGACTTTGTCAAGTTCGACAGGCACCGCAAGAGTGCAGAGTTATCCAACAACGGCAGCCAGGGCTTCAACAAAGCAGCTTCGCAGCGTTCAAACAGTCTGCCCCAGACAAAAAAGCTTGACAGATGCCGTCTTTTGTGATAAATTGGCGGAAATTTTGAGACGACTGAACCGAAGATAGATTCAGGAGGTAAAGGTGAGTCTAAATAAACTGCTCATTTCGGCAATAGTCGCTGCGGTCTCAGCTCTGTTGATCGGAAGCGGGGCTTTCTGCGGGGAGAATCCAAAATACGTCGGCGCCAGCAAGTGCAAGACCTGCCACAACACCACCAAGTCCGGAAAACAGTACAGCATATGGGCCGAAAGCTCACACGCCAAGGCTTATGAGGTCTTGCTCTCCGACCACGCTGGAAAGGTCGCCAAGGAAAAGGAGGTAGCTGACCCTGCCAAAAGCGGAGATTGCCTGAAGTGCCACGTGACCTCTTACTCAGCGCCCGCGGAGCAAAAGGCTCCGACTTATAAGATGGAAGAGGGAGTCACCTGCGAGGCCTGCCACGGACCCGGGGAGCTTTACAAATCCATGAAGGTGATGAAGAACCAGGAGCTGGCGCTGGAAAAAGGGATGATTATTCCCGACGAAGCTCTCTGCAAGAGCTGTCATAATCCTGAAAGCCCCACTTACGAGGAGTTCAAGTTCGCAGAAGCCGTCAAACAGATCGCGCATCCTACTCCCGAGAAATAGCCCACTGCGAGAATTCAGGTCGTGGGGGAAAGACCCTAAAGGGCTTCCCCCTTTTCGATTTTTCCCTTGACAACGTTGGCTTTGAAGTTAACTTTCCGTCCTATGAAAATAAGCTTGAGAGAGATAGAGGCCGGCGAAACTGAATTCAGTTTTCAGGTGAGCCCGGAGGAGATGGACCTTTTCTCCCCGGAGGTGGAGTTTCTGGAGGTGATCGAAACCAGAGTGAGAGTCACGGGGTCGGAGAAACAACACCTCTTGGACACCTCCACCGAGACTAAGGCGCAGTGTAAATGTTCCCGCTGTCTGGAGCCGGTTTCACTCCCCCTGAGGGCGGATTTCAAGCTGATTCTCAAGTCCTGCGGACCCTTCGCGAAAGCTCCAGAGACTCCCTCCGAGGAGGAGGACTTAGTCCTGGTCGCAGATTCCGACACCTCCTTCGATATCACCGAAAGGGTTAGAGGGGCAATCATTTTGTCATTACCTCTCAAACCGTTATGCCGAGAGGATTGCAGGGGGCTCTGTCCCCACTGCGG
>JBHIBM010000358.1:0-2361 GCA_046759085.1 Candidatus Zixiibacteriota bacterium | reverse complement strand
AAGGGGAACGACAAAGAGGACGAATATAGGCTCTTCGCGGACCAGAACTACGACCCTGATCGCTACTTCACTTGGTGGAACAGCCTCGACACTACTGAAAAAAGGGAGTTCTCGCACGACCTCCCCGTGGATGAACAGGGAAACGTCATCAAGAACCATGAGTATTACGAGAACGTTGGGAAGTATGACCAATTCAGCGTCGGTTGGGAGGACGCTGGGGTTAGTCCTGAGGAGTTTGATCCACGAAACCCCCCGCCCAGCGCATACCGCAACACTTACTTAGACACGCGCGATGAGTCTAATCAGATGTTTTCTCGCGCCCGCACCTTCACCGTCTGCGTTTTGATCAACCACGTCCTCTCCGGTTTCGACGCCGCCTTGACGGCCCGTTCCTATAATAAGAGGCAGGAGAGGTTTGCAGGTCTCCAGTTGAAGATGAAGATGCGAGAGTATCAAAATGAGAGCATTCCCCAGTTGACATTGACCAAGAGTTTCTATTAAGTTAGACTGATCCTATGAAGGCATCAAGACTCCTGACGCTCGCAATCGTCCTCTGGTGGGGTAGCTTTGCAAACGCCACCCATGAGAAGGGCCCCTCAATTGAGGCCGGCCTTCGGAGGCAGCTTGCAGTTCTTCCCGATTTGGCAGGTGTTGACGAGGATTTGACCTGGGATTGGGAAGAGCCCCAGGCGGGAAAACAGAAGTCGGCCCCCCTGGCGATGGCTCTCTCCCTGGCAGTTCCCGGCGCCGGAGAGCTATACGCCGGCGCCAAGGCCAGAGGCTTCATCTTTTTCTCACTGGAAGGTGGGATCTGGGGGGGATATTACGGCTTCAAATCTTACGGCCGCTGGAGGGAGAACGATTACAAGAATTTCGCGGCGGTTCACGCCGGGGTGAACACCCAAGCGAAGGATGATACTTTCTACGAGAAGATGACCTATTATGAATCGCGCGACTACTACAACCAGATCACCGGGCTTTATGATCGAAACGAAGAGAACACCTATCCCGAAGACGATTTCTGGAACTGGGAGTGGAACAATGAGGAGTCCCGGGAGCGCTTCCGACAGCTGCGCAACGACAGCAAAAACGCCAACCGTCGGGCGATCTTTATGTTAGGGGCGGCGGTGGTGAACCGCATTGTCAGCGCCATCGATGCTTACATCGCCATCAGATCCTTCAACCAGGCTCAGGAATTCGCCACTGTGAAGAACTGGCGGCTGCGGTGCAACGCCGACCTTCTGGGAAAGAAGAAATCGGTCAAGCTCACCCTGAGAAAGAATTTTTACTAGTCTTCGATTTAGAAGTGAAGTTCGGCTTCCAGAACCCGTCTGCTCTAAAACCTGCCGAAGTGCTTCACGAAGATCAATTTTCCCCGCTCTTCAAATCGAATTCGAAACCAGATAGAGAGCAATCCCTCTTATGGGAAATGGACGAAAATGGAAACTGCTCAAAGTAACCTGCAGGCTTTACAGTTCGCAGCAATGAGCAAGATTGTTCTTTTGCTCGCTCTTGTGATTTCTTGAACAATCTTCGCGCTGCGGGTCCGCAAGCTCATCAGCCTAATGAAGTTGGGTCGACCGGAGGACAACTTCGGAGATCACCGCAAGAGGATTTCCGGGATTCTGAAATATGTCTTCGGCCAGAGACGGCTGCTTATGGTTCCCTACCCGGGCATTGCCCACTTCTTCATCTTCTGGGGATTTGTCTTTGTTGTCATCAACTACATAGGTGTGGTGGGTCGGGGTTTCCATTCCGGCTTTGGCCTGCCACTTCTGGACGGAGCCCTGAAGCCGTATTATCTTTTCTTATTGGACCTTCTGCAGCTTCTGGTGATAGTCGCGGTTCTGATGGCCCTGTATCGACGGCTGATCTGGAGACCTCCAGGACCGGTTTACTCTGCGGGCGCCAATACACTTCTCTTCTCGATTTTGGCGATAATGGTCTTCGACTTCGTAGGTGACGGTTTCAAGATCGCCATCGCCCCGGAAGGTATAGACCGATTCTCGTTTGCCAGCTCCGCTCTGGCGGCTCTCTTCAGCTCCTGGGGAGTAAGCTTCTCTGTGGGCAGAGATCTCTATTTCCTTTTCTGGTGGGCGCATTTATTGGTGATTCTCTTCCTGTTGGATTATGTCCCTTACTCCAAACACCTGCACATCCTGACCGCACCGTTCAACGTTTTCTTCCGAAACCTGGGACCCAGGGGTCAGCTCACAAAGATGGGTCTGGAAGAGAGCGAATCTTTCGGCGTCAACAGGATTGAGGACTTCTCTCGAAAAGGGATTTTGGACCTTTACACCTGCACGGAGTGCGGACGATGCGACCTCAATTGCCCGGCGCACCTTTCGGAGAAGCCGCTTT
>JBHIBM010000357.1:0-2363 GCA_046759085.1 Candidatus Zixiibacteriota bacterium | reverse complement strand
ATCTATAAGCTCGTAGGCACACTCCCGAATCTGCCCGATAGTGCCTGGGGGCGAGAGAGAGTTGGGAGTCTGGGTGGTCTGGATGGAGTCGATCACTACCACCTGAGGCTTGTAATCCTTGATGGTGGCCACTATGGTTCCGAGATCGGTCTCCGTTAATATTCCTAGGTTCTCGGAGGTGACCTCAAGACGATCGGCGCGCAGCTTGATCTGTCGGGCCGATTCCTCCCCGGAGATGTAAAGAGACTTGTATCCGCCTCTGCAAATATCGTCTAAGGCTTGCAGGAGCAGGGTCGATTTGCCGATCCCGGGCTCTCCCCCAATCAGGATTGCGGAACCGTAGACTATTCCCCCGCCGAGCACCCGCCTCAACTCCCCGATGCCGATTTTGATGCGTTCCTCCTGCCCCCTTTCGATCTTCGCCACTGCAACTGGACTACCTGGAGCCGCTTTCGATTTCCTCTTGGGAGAGACTTTAAGTTTCTCTTCGGTGAAGCTGTTCCAAGCGTTACATTCGGGGCATTTCCCCATCCAGCGGGGGGAGATATAGCCGCAGTTTTGACAGAGGAAATGAGTTTTCTCTTTCGGCATTTTCATTCCTCGAGGTTGAGGCGACCTCGGTTACATATTTCCCAGGTTGAGACAACCTGGGCTACGTTACGAATTTGCTACACTGCTTTGATTATTCCCGTGGCTTTACCTTCGACAAACTGTCGGACTATGAGGTGGTCGGTGCTTTTGACCTCTTCCGGAGTGCCGACGAAGATGATCTTCCCCTCGTAAATCATGGCGACGCGGTTGGATATCTTGTAGGCGGAGACGATATCGTGAGTGACCGCTATGGAGGTGACATTCAACTCATTTTTCATCCGGATTATGAGATAATTGATGGCGTCGGCCATGATGGGGTCAAGACCGGTGGTGGGTTCATCGTAGAGGATATATTCCGGGTTCATGGCGATGGCCCGCGCCAATCCCACCCGCTTTTTCATACCGCCGGAGAGCTCCGCCGGCTTGGAATTCTCAACCCCGCTCAAACCAACTAACCGGAGCTTCTCCCTGACGAGCTCTCTTATCTCCTCCTCCGGCAATTTGGTGTGTTCGCGCAATCCCAGACCGACGTTCTCCTGGACCGTCATAGAATCGAAAAGGGCGGAACCCTGAAAGAGCATCCCGAACCTCTGGCGGAGCTCTACGAGCTTTTCGTTCTTGCATAGGGTGATATCTTCCCCATCGATCAGGATTTTCCCCTCATCGGGCTTCACCAATCCGATGATATGTTTCAAGAGGACCGACTTGCCAACACCGCTTCTGCCGATGATGGTGGTAGTTTCCCCTTTGCTGATGGTCAGATTGACCCCATCTAAGACTTTGTTATCCCCGAAGCTCTTGTGCAGGTCGACGATTTCAATCATTGCTTCTATCTATTTTCGAAGCGAGAGATTTGACAAGTTTTTCAGCCTGACTAGAAATCCTTAAGACCTCCTCTCTTGAAAGCGACCGGGCCTCTCCAAGTGGGTACCTGCTTTCAACATAGAGCTGGGATAGCTTTCGACAGAGAGGGGCGAATTGATCAAAGTTGTAGCCGTATTTCTTGGTTTCGTTCAGGAGAGCACGGAGGTCGTGAATCTTCTGCAACTTCCAACCGTGCAAAAGCAAGAAACCTTTGAGGTATTTCTCCAACCACTGCTGCATCAGAAAAGCGATTGTGTCAAAATGCCCGCCTTGCCTGATCAGCAATGTGGCATCTTCGAGATCAATTTTGGCGCGTCGGAACCATTCTTCTGCTTTTAGGGAGTCCTTGTCTGTCATAAAGCGTTGTTCCTCTGTCAAGTATCTCCAGAACGAAATCGTCCCCCAATTCGATCCGTCTTTTCAGCTCCGCGGGGGTAAGCACAATCGGCGAGAAGGCATAGTTCTTAGCGAAGTCGTCGGCAATTCGCCGCACTTCCACCCCCCGATCTAATCTCCTTTTCTTTGAATTCTTGATGATGAGCATGTCTATGTCGCTATCCTCGCTGGGCTTCCCGTAAGCGAAGGAGCCGTAAAGGATGATTCTGTCAGGACGGTAATTCGTTATCAGACGTTTGACAATCCTTTCGATCGCCTTTTCTACTTCCACTACAAATTTCTTCTTGCGAGGCATAAGTATCCCAAGCAGAGATCGATGACTTCAATCATTGGCTTTGCATTGCGAGTAGCATCTTTTCGAATCTGCCTCTCTGAGGCGCCCGGGGAGACAGATACTCTAACTCGGAGATGTCATCCAACATGATGCAGGCGCTCCCAAGTTCATCTGAAGCAGAGCCATAAAGCCCCTTGAGGTCTTTGTTGTTGGTCAGGAGATAATCCAGGAGATCCAG
>JBHIBM010000356.1:0-2368 GCA_046759085.1 Candidatus Zixiibacteriota bacterium | reverse complement strand
CAAGCTCCGGACCTCTCCTTTTTAGGGGGGCGACGTCGAAATCAAGACTAGTCCCGACGGAAACATCTGGGTCAAAGAGGAGAGTCTGGAAACCAGCCTTTCAGGAGTCTTCGCCGGTGGTGATGTGGTGACGGGACCGAAGTCTGTCGTGGAGGCGATTGCCTCCGGACGAAAAGCGGCAGAGTCCATTGACAGATTTCTCGGCGGGGACGGAGATTTGGCGGAGTCTCTGATCGAGGAGACCAAGGCTCCCGTCTGGATTGGAAGAGAGGAGGGTTTCGCCTCTAAGGCACGGGTGGAGGTTCCGACTCTTCCGGTCTCGGAGCGAACCGAGGATTTCTCCGTAATAGAGCTGGGTCTGGGCGAAGAGAGCGCTATTGTTGAAGCTAAAAGGTGTCTGCAATGCGACCTTCGGCTCGACCTTCAACCGGTGATTTTGCCTCCCGAAAAATGGATAGCTTTTGATACCGAAGCCGTCAAAGATGTTCCTGAGAAAGAGGGCGCATTTCAGCTGTCGAATAAGGAGAAGAAAGTGATCTTGATCTCTGGCTCCGCCAATCTGCGTCAAGCCTTAGAGGAGCAGTTGAGCACTAACGACCGCGCCAGTTTCTTCTTCTACGAATTAGACCCCATGTTCACCAAGCGGGAGACGGAGCTGATTCAGCAATACGTCCAAGTTCACGGAGAAATGCCAGAGGGTAACCTGGATTTGGAGGATCTTTTTTAGGAGGGAGAAATGCCACAAGTAGCACCAGAGGACATAAATGTGAGGGTGATACGCCAGGAGGACTTCGAGGCTCTGGTGGAGATAGATGCTCAGGTCTTCGGAACTCGGCGCCCGGAGTATTACCAGAGAAAGATTCACACCGCCCTGGAGAAGACCGGACGCGTGGTCACCTCTTTAGTTGCAGAAGTCGAAGACAGAATCATCGGGTTCATCATGGGGGAGGTCTATCTGGGAGAGTTCGGGATTCCCGAGTCCACCGCCACAATCGACACCATCGGGGTTCATCCCGAATTCCAACGTCAGGCGGTTGCCCGCAAGTTGATGGAGGAGTTCTTGACCACCGTCAAAGCCGCGGGAGTGAAGGCGGTTCAAACTCGCATCAACTGGAACGATTGGGGCCTGCTGAGGTTTTTCGAGAAGATGGGCTTCTCCCCGGCAAGAGTGATAAATCTGGAGTTGAAGCTTGAATAGAGATGATTGAGATAGACGAGGAGCTCTGCAAAGGGTGCGGAATATGTGTGGACTTCTGCCCTCTGAAGGTCTTCGAGACCTCGGATAAAATCAACAGCCGAGGATATTACCCTCCGCTTCCGGTCAAGGAGAAAGATTGCGTCGGCTGTAGATTGTGTGAGCTTCTCTGTCCGGAATTCTCCATCATCATCATTATGAGTGAAGAGCTTTGAAAGGTAACGACAAGATACGTAGAGAATACCTGAGCCGGTTTGCCAATCGCAGCTACTTTATGCAGGGGGATGAATCTGTGGCTTACGGTTCCCTTTATGCGAGTTGTGATTTCTTCGCGGGTTATCCCATCACTCCGGCTTCCGAAGTCGCGGAGGTCATGTCCGCAGAGCTGCCTCGTGTGGACGGTTATTATATCCAGATGGAGGACGAGCTCGCCTCCCTCTCGGCGGTGATTGGAGCCGTCTGGGCTGGAGCCAAGGGGATGACCGCCACCTCCGGCCCGGGCTTTTCTCTGATGCAGGAGAATATCGGCTACGCAGTCATGACCGAGACCCCCTGTGTGATCGTCAACGTTCAGCGCTCCGGACCCTCCACCGGGCAGGCAACCAAGCCGGCGCAGGGAGATATCATGCAGGCTCGTTGGGGAACTCACGGAGACCACGAGATCATCGCCTTAGCACCAAACTCGGTTCAGGAATGCTTTGATCTGGCGATTGAGGCTTTCAATTTATCGGAGGAGTATCGCACCCCGGTGATTATTCTCATGGACGGTGAAGTTGGGCATATGCGGGAGAAGATTACAATGCCTCCGCTGGATAAGGTGAAGATTACGGAGAGGAGATTGACAACCGGTGATGAACTCCTCTTCGGCGGAGAGCTGATTCCACCGATGGCGGAATTCGGCGTTGGTCGTTTCATTCACGTTACCGGCTCCACCCACAAAGAGTCTGGCATTCGGGATGTCGAAAGTCAGGAGGCGCACGACAGCCTGGTGACCCGATTGTGCAAGAAGATCGCCGACAACCGTGACCGAATTGTCAGGTTTGAAGAGAGCTATCTGGAGGATGCGGACTTCGTCGTCATATCATACGGAGCCACCGCCAGACCAGCCGCCGGAGCGGTGCTCAGAGTTAGAGGTGAAGGCAAAAAGATCGGTATGCTACGCTTGATTACCAT
>JBHIBM010000355.1:0-2370 GCA_046759085.1 Candidatus Zixiibacteriota bacterium | reverse complement strand
GCCAGCCTCGCACGACCTCGCTTCGGGAACCGGCGGCCTGCCGACAGACCAGTTCGTGCGTCGCCGGATCGATCAACCAGACCGAGCAGCTTATCACGTTCAGCAGAAGATACACCTCTCCCACGATGCTAGTGAGCACTTGATCCATGTCGAGGGTGGAGGCGAGCATCTGACTGGCGCGGTGGAGCAGCGCCAACTCGTAGTTGCGCTGTCGTAATGCCTCCTCTGCCTGCCGTTTCTCCTTGAGGAGTTGCTGCTTTTCAAAGGCCTCCCGGACATTAGCCAACACCTCATCCAAGTTCAAGGGTTTGGTGATATAGCCCGATGCGCCCTCGTTCAAGGCCTGCACCGCGCTTTCGAGAGAGGCATAGCCAGTGACCAGGATTACAGCCATGTCAGGGTTCGTTTCCTTCAGAGGCGTTAGTAGCTCTGTCCCTTCCATATCGGGCAGCCTGATGTCCAGGAGCGCTACATTGAAGAATCCCCCCCGCGCCTTCTCTATGGCCTCTCGCCCCGTCCCAGCCGTCTCTGTCTCATAGCCCTTCGTTTCGAAGATGAGCATCAGGCTTTTGCAGATGCCCTCATCGTCGTCAATGATCAGGATGCGGTGTCCTGAGCCTTGTCCTGAGCCCCGTCGAAGGGTTGCCGAAGGGCGCTCTTTGTCGTCCATCCTTACCCCCTATCCAAACATCTTCATAACCGCACAGCAATTACCTCGCCTGCAACAAGTCTATTAGTCATTTCAGCCAGATTAACTGCCGCTGTGCTATCTGGTTGATAGATTACAAGCGGTATACCCCGCTCCTGAGCTGCTATGCAAGCTTCTGCTGCTGGGGGCACTACTCCAACAATCTCACAATCCAGTCGTGATCTGATCTCACGTAATTTCATGGCTCTAGCTGCTATCGTACGGTTGACAACTACGGCACCCACCAGTCCTCCACTTACATCCCATGACCTCAATAGTTCCAAAGTTACTTTGCCTGACATCACACAGGTTATTTCAGGTGCTACAACCAATGCTACAAAGTCACAGCGTCGAATCGCTGCCTTATTAGCACTGGAACCATAGCAGGGCAAATCAATAATAGTGTAGTCTGCCATGCCGGTCAGTCCTTCGATCACAGCTTCGGCCCGATCGGGCTCGATCTGCCTGAACTCATGCGCCTTTTGTGGACCAAACAGCACTCTAACTCCAAATGGGGAGCTGAACAACCGTTTACTCAATTCCCGTTCGTTAGTTCGCTCAGGATCAAGTTCAAGCAAGCTTCCCAGGTTCTCATCCGGCGACTTCCTCAATTGTAGAGAAAACGTACCATAATCGGACCTGAGCTCCACAGCTATTACACTCTTCTTCTGCCTGGCGAGAACCGAGGCCACGTTCAGAGCAACAGTGGTCGTGCCTACGCCACCTTTGGCACCTATGAAGCCCAGTACCTTTCCGCGTTGCACTGTCTGTGCCCGGCGCAACCGGCGCGTACGATCGAGGAGTGCTGCCACGCGAGCCACCATTTCATCCGAATCGACCGGTTTGGTAACATATTCGTCAGCACCGGCTTCAAGTCCCCTGATCTTATCAGCGACTTGTGTCCGGGCGCTGAGCATGATGATGGGTAGGTCAATCGTCTCTGCTTTGCTCCGCAGTTTTTGGCAGACTTCTATCCCGCTCAAGTCGGGCAGCATAATGTCCAGGATGACCAGGTCAGGCCTTTCGGTCTCAACCTTGTTCAGAGCCTCCACTCCAGTCTCAGCAGTGACGATTTCGTAACCCTCAACCTGCAGAGCATACCCGATCAATCGCAACACATTCGGCTCATCATCCACGACCAGTATCTTTGCGCTCATCTCCATGCCTCCTTCATCCATCTATCACTTGCGCTTGCTTCTTTGCAGGGGAACGGTGAAGAAAAAGGTGCTTCCCTTGCCCAACTCGCTCTCTACACCTATCTGCCCCCCATGGGCCTCTATAATCTGTTCTGATATGTACAACCCCAGGCCTGTCCCACTGCCAGCGCGCTTCCCCGAGCTCTCTGCTTGATAGAATTTGCTGAACAACTTCGGCAGAGCTTCCGGCGCAATGCCCGGCTCTTGATCGCTGACCTCGATCCTGGCATAACCATTCACCACCTGTCCAGTGACCAGGATGGGGCAATTGGCTTCCGAAAACTTGATGGCGTTCCCGACCACATTGATCAGCACTTGTTGCAGCCAATGGCGATCAGCCTTGACGATCAGAGCTGTCTTGGGCCCAGTATATGTCATGGAAATCCCTTTCTCCCCAGCCAGACCTTGCAGGGACTCCAACGTTTCGGCGATAAGCGCGCTGAGGTCTACCTTCTCCATATCGAATTGCACACCTCCAGCTTCCAG
>JBHIBM010000354.1:0-2375 GCA_046759085.1 Candidatus Zixiibacteriota bacterium | reverse complement strand
GAGCCAACATCGAGGTCTCATAAGGCAAGGTTGCGGTGTGCACCTTGGTGACGTTTGCCAAAAGCGGATCCGGTTGCCATACACCGGAAGGATGCTTTCTGCCCAGAACCGAAGCCGCAATGCCAGTCGCGAAGCTGGTCTCGTTGTTTATGTACATCTTGATCAGCTTGTCGCTGAAAACCCTTGCCGACAGCCCATTCGCTCTGGCGACCAAGACCGCGGCGCCAACCTTAACATCGCCCTGACCGGCGACACAAGAGCCAATCGCGGAGCGATAGGCCATAATGAAGTTCAAGACTGCCGGCAGCGAGAACTCATGTTCCCCAGCCATGAAGACCCTCTCTTTCGGAATGAGAACATCCTCAAAGAAAAGATAAGCCTGGGTGATGCCTCCGAGCTTGTTGGGAATGTCCCAGCCCTCTTCTTCCTCGCGGGTGTCAGAGGCTCTACGGGTCTCGACAATCGTCAAACCCTCGATGTCCCTGGGAATGACAAAGGAAACTGCCCAGTCTTTGTCGGTCTCTCTGTAACCGGAACCGGGCAGCACAAAAATCTCGTTTGCCGCCGCAACACCACAGATCATCACCTTCGCTCCCCGGACTACGATGCCGCCCTCCCTTCTTTCGACAATCCGGAGGTTCATGTCCGGGTCTTCCTGGGCGCTGGGAGGTTTGGTGCGATCACCTTTGGGGTCGGTCAATGCACCCGCCACAGTTATGTCCCTCTTCTGAGCATCTTCAAGCCAGTTTTTGAGCCTCTGATGGTAATCGCTCCCCAACTTCTGGTCCATATCGTAGGTGGTGGCCCACATGGCGTTGGTGGAGGTCCAGCCGACGCATCTTCCTCCGGTGCACGTCCCGGTGAGGTGGAACATCTCCCGCTTCAACCTGCAATTGTTCATCATATCTTCCGCCGACTGGATAATGGACAGATACCTGGAGATCGGTTCACCGGTGAGGTGGGAGGTGGTGGTCAGAAGCTCTTTATACTCTTGCTGATTCTGTTTTTCGAAGATCTGGGCATGTCCTGCAATTGTCAGCTTGGTGACGGGATGGGTGGTCACATCCTCAATCAGTCTCCCGAACTTGTGTATGTTCGGGCGCATCTTCTTCAAGCTCTCTCTGTATTCTTCAGCAGTCCTCAAAGCCATTTCTACCTCCATCGGAGAGATTGTGAAATCTTTCTCAATGGTAAGATAATACTTCCGTTTCGCCTTGACAACACTTCCGGGAGAAAGAAATGGCTGCTCCGACTCTGGGAATCCGCGGAGGGGGACAAGCCCCCTCCTTACGGTTCCTTTATGTCTCAAATGCCGTCTGGAATTTACTTGCTAGTAGTAAACCGTCACGCCGCGGGCTTCAAGCTGAGGAATGTATTCATTAATTGAGGTCTCACTCAACGGATTTTCTCCTAACCAGACCTCATCGCCATCATCCATCCCGGAATTGTTTACAAGCGGTAAAATGTCTTCTATTTGATTATACCCCAAATCGAGCCACATCAGTTGCGTGAGATTCTGCAATGGGGTTATATCTGAGATTTGATTATCCCCCAGAAACAGACCGGTCAGTTGCGTAAGGTTCTGCAACCGATCTATCTCTGCGATTTGATTAGCTCTCAGGCGGAGCCAGGTCAGTTCCGTAAGATTCTCTAACGGAGTTAGGTCTGAAATCTGATTAAGCTCCAGGTCGAGCCATGTCAGCTGCGCAAGATTCTGCAATGAGGTTATGTCTGAGATTTGATTACTGAACAGATCGAGCGAGTACAGTTGTGTAAGATTTTGCAGTGGCGTTATGTCTGAGATTTCATTGAAAGGTAACAAGAGATAATTCAATGACACAAAATACTCTAACCCTTCTAAGCTTTGGATGTACTCTGACTCTGCCCAAAAATAAGTTATTGTGTCCACATCCGAAACCAATATATCGCCGATTGGCTTACCTATCCAGTTACGGACCGCCTGTTCGAGGTTGGGGTCTGCGAAGACTACTACCGAATCGGGGGCGGTGCCAAAGCTCCAAATGGGACTTACTGTCTGTTCGTAGTGGCCGTCCATCGCAACGATTTTCCAGTAGTAGGTCTGGTTCTGCTCCAGATTTTCTGGTGGATCGTAGGTGGTCTCGCTCTGTGTGGAGCTAACCAAGGGAGGGATAGAATCAGAGCCGAAGTAAACGTCAAAGGTCAGCACATCACCAGAGTCCGGATCAGAACAGCTCCAGGAAAGGACGACATTTAATGGCTGCTCCGTCGCCCCGTCCGGGGGATGGGGGTTTGAGGGCGGATTCGGAGGCTGATTCGGGGTTGGCCCGATGGCCGGATCCAGAGTGATCACTACAGTTGCAAGCTTGCCCGGTGACAGGAATAGGGTGTCGGAT
>JBHIBM010000353.1:0-2377 GCA_046759085.1 Candidatus Zixiibacteriota bacterium | reverse complement strand
ATCCGATGACAGTCAAAACTGTAACAGCTTGACCCCGCCTGGCCGTGAGAAGAAAGGAACCGTCCCGCTGTCTGAGAGATGACCTCGTGTCTCTTTCGATGACGTCGATGATGAGATCGCCTCCGTCAACCCACTTGCCGTTGTTAACATGACAACTCAGGCAGTTTTGTGATTTCCCTAAGATGCCGACAGCTGGCGGATAAGCCTTTACAGTCACGCCAGCGGCAATCATCACTGTTGCTCCGACTGCAATTAGAAGCTTTGTCCTTGGGTTCATTTTGCTTCTTCCTCTATTTGATGAGGTGAGAAATCCCTTGATTTAGCCCTTAAATATGCTTCCGACCTCTTCGCGGTAGCCAGAACTCCTCGTTTTCTCCCTCGTTAACATCTAACGCTTGCGCGATGACCCTTTTTGTCCTGTTACCACCGGTAGTCCGGCTTTTCTCCATTCGGCAACGCCATCTTCGAGGCGCACCGCCTTGAATCCTTTCGCCCTTAGAAACCTGACCGCCTCCCGCGCCAGCACACAGTAAGGACCACGGCAGTATGCCACAATCTCCTGGTCCGATGGAAGCTCCTCGAGACGGTCTTTCAACTCTGGTAGCGGCATGGAACGCGCCTTCGGAAGGTGACCCGAGAGAAATTCATCGTATGGCCTAACATCCAGGACGAGCAGCTCGCCTGACTTTGCCTTTTTTAACAATCTTTTTCGATCTATCGGTTGTAGCTTGTTTCGGTTGTCAAAATAGTCGGATACGATACGGTCAATTTCAGCCAACCTCGAATCCGCAAGATGGCGCAAACTTCGGAAAAATTCGCAGACCTTCTCATCGGCAAGCCGATAATAGACGTGCAAACCCTCTCTACGCCCCTCTATCAAGTGAGCGCCGCGGAGAATTTGGAGGTGCCGAGAAGTGTTGGCGACACTCAGTGAAGCTTGGGTTGCAAGGACTTCAACGGTCTTTTCGCACTGGCATAAGAGGTCGAGCAGCTCCAACCTTTTGGGGCTAGCCACAGCACGCCCGATTCGAGCGAACTGTTCATAAAGTCTGTCTTTGACTTCTCTTCCAGTAGCCACAGAGAGCTCCTCAATTATTCAATTAAACGCTTGAATATACACATTGTTCCCCGTTTTCTATATTTCTTCGCAGTTTTATTTGCGCAGGATTAGCTGTTCAATTCTTTGACAACGATTGACGGTGGATCTGGCCTTTCACGGGGATAAGGAAACCAATCATAAAGACCTCGTACCGGAAACGTTCAGGTTTCCATCTTAGAGCTGTGCGCGGGTGAAATGAGGGACGGAAGCAAAAGCCCTCGGTTCTTTCTTTCTGGCCTGCTTGCTCAAGGGTCACGAACTTGATATTTTGGAGCCCCTTCATTATCATCAATTGCAGTAGTATCGTTAGTGGATATTCACACTCACTTTGTTCAGTCCGATCGAACTGGGAAGGAGAGGAACTTATGAGACTCTTTGCGAAAGCACTTCTCACCTTCATGCTGTTAGGAGGATTTGCCACCGTGCAGGATACAGACGCTGGAAAACCTGAGGTGCGCACCATGCTTGACCAGATGGCAGAAACCTTCCGCAATAAGATCGATGACGATTTTGAGATGGTGGCACAGATTGATATTGATGACGGAAGAGAGAGCTGGCACATCATCGTCGAGAAAGAGAAAAAAATCACAGTCGGGCGCGGAGCTCACAAAGAAGCAGAGTTCACCTTTCTCACAACGCAGGAGACTCTGAAGCGAATTTACGATGGCAAGCTGACCGCCCAGACTGCCGCCGGCAAAGCCAGCGGGAAAGAATCGGCACCATTAGACCTTCGTTTGGCCGAAGGTTTAGAGTTCACTCCAGAGATAAGGACTCGGCTTTACACTTTTCTTTACCACTTCTTTAACCGGACTGATCCGGAGAAGATTTTGCTGGGTGAAGAGTATTCGCGAATGCTTCATGGAGCCCACGTGGTGGCCTTGTACTATCATCCCGGTTTTCGCTCCGCCTGGTACATGCTCAAGAAGGGAGAAAGGATCAACGAGCCCGGCGATACCAATCCTTATCCTCAGGCGTTCATCTTTATCGAGGGAGAAGGTTTTGTAAAGATAGGCGACCAGACCGTCAAAGTGAAGGCAGGCGAATCATATTACATTCCGCCAAACTCCGACCACGTGGTTTGGACAGAAAGCAAAAAACCTCTTATCCTCATCTGGCTTGCCTGGGGAGAAGGGGCTTGAACTCTCCGGGAGTTAGCATTCAGTGGAATACCGACAGGCTGGCAGGATCAAATACACAAATGAGGAGGAAATATCATGAGCTCATCGGATCGAGAAAAGATAGTGGCCATCATGAAGGCCAACCCTTCCCCGGCTTTCC
>JBHIBM010000352.1:0-2386 GCA_046759085.1 Candidatus Zixiibacteriota bacterium | reverse complement strand
CCCTACTGCTGCCTCCCGTAGGAGTCTGGGCCGTATCTCAGTCCCAGTGTGGCCGGACACCCTCTCAGGCCGGCTACCCATCGTCGCCTTGGTGAGCCGTTACCTCACCAACAAGCTAATAGGCCGCGGACCCCTCCAGAAGCGGTGGCTTACGCCGCCTTTGATCCCAGGAAGAGGCCCCCCCGGGATGTTATCCGGTATTAGACCCCCTTTCGAGGGCTTATCCCGAACTTCTGGGCAGGTTGCCCACGTGTTACTCACCCGTTCGCCGCTTTCCTCTCAAATCCCGGCAAGCCGGGGCTTGAGATTCTCGCTCGACTTGCATGTATGAGGCACGCCGCCAGCGTTCGTTCTGAGCCAGGATCAAACTCTCCGAAAAGAATTGTGTTGTATTCAAAAAGTATTTCGGTCACAACCGCCAAATCTCTTTGACGATCGGACCCGCTCATACAGGCTCGGTGCACGCTATTTAGTTTTCAAAGAGCAAACAGACCGCTGTTTTATTTAGCCAAAAATTCAATATAGACTCTTAAACCATCTTGTCAAGCCTTTTTTTACTTTCTGCAAAAAAAATTCAGACAGCCTCAGCACTCCTTAATTATCGTCAATATCGAAATGGTTTTTTAGTCCAATCGTACCTACCGCAGACAATCGAACCCCCTTCCCCCCAAAAGTTGTGTCCAAATTTGTCCTCAACGCGCCCCCCGAGAGCTGATCAACTTTCTTCCAAGTTATGAGCCCGCCAAAAGTTGTGTTGCCTTTTGTTGAGTTTGACCGCATATTTCAGACGGCTTTGGGGCGGTTGCACTGTAACTGACAGTGAGTCCAGAATGAACACCGTCGTCTCCATACGCTCGATGCAAAAAATCTCGGAGAACTTGAGGAATTCGGGGAAACGGCTCGGCTTCGTCCCCACCATGGGGGCCCTGCACGAAGGGCATCTCTCACTAATGAGGCGGGCCAAGAGGGAATGCGACATTCTGATCGTCAGCCTCTTTGTGAACCCCACCCAGTTCGGTCCTAGAGAGGATCTCAGAAGATACCCACGGGACAGAAGAAAGGACAAAAGACTCTTAGATCTGGCTGGGTGCGATTTCCTCTTCGTCCCCAAAATTGAAGATATCTACCCTCCTGATTACCAGACCTATGTTGAGATGGAGGAGAAAAGCAAAGTCCTGGAGGGAGCAATCCGGCCCGGGCATCTGCGTGGAGTCTGCACCATCGTCGCCAAGCTGTTTAACATTGTCAAGCCCCACCGCGCCTATTTCGGACAGAAGGACGCTCAGCAGGCGGCGGTCATCCTGCAGATGGTCAGAGATCTGAACTTCGACTTGAGAATCGTGGTCTGCCCCATCGTCCGCGACGAAAAAAAGATTGCCCTCTCCTCCCGCCACGCTTACTTAACCCCGAGAGAGAAAAAGGAGGCGGAAGTCATCTACGAATCCCTCCAGTTTGCGAAAAGAACAATCGCCGAGGGCAGAACCAACCCGCAGTATGTCCACAAGAAGATGCAGGAGGTCATTTCAAAGAGTGAGTTGGCCAAAATCGACTACATTTCTTTCAACAGGTGGGACAGTCTGGAGCCAGTGAAGAGGCTGAAGGGCAGAGTTCTCATTTCGTTGGCGGTCCGTTTCGGCAAAACCAGGCTTTTAGATAATATCATCGTCAATGTGAAATAGGTTTGAGAAATGGCAAGGGTGTTAAATCTGCAGCAGGGGATTATTTACGGTCCCGTCAGTTCCCGGCGTCTGGGGCGCTCCTTAGGATTGAATCTCCAGCCGACCAAATACAAAGTCTGTCCCTTCAACTGCGTCTATTGTCATTACGGTTGGACCGCTAAACACACTAAAGACCTCACCCCCTTTGAAGAAGACCTTCCCACACCGCACCAGATAAAGGAGGCACTCGAAAGTTACCTCGAGAAGGACAAGGATGTCGACTACATCACCTTCTCCGGCAATGGGGAGCCAAGCAGTCACCCGAAGTTCGATCAGATTGTGGAGCTTGTCCGGGAGGTGCGGGATAGACTCGTTTCCGGCCGGAAAATCGCCGTCCTCTCCAACTCCACCATGCTCGATGACTCTGAGGTCGTATCGGCCCTCCAGAAACTCGACCTTTGCATAATGAAGTTGGATTGCGGCACGGAGGAGGTTTTCCAGAGGTTCAACCGACCGGTTGCGGAGATAACTCTGGACAAGATCGTCTCCGGATTGAAGAAACTGAATCAGTTTGTAATCCAGACCCTGTTGGCAGGCGGTGAAAACGGGAATCTCGTCCCCGAAAGCATCTCAAGGTGGCAACAGCTTGTCGGAGAGCTGAAACCGGAATATGTCCAGCTTTACAGCCTCGAGAACCCCCCGGCGGATAGCTCCCTGGAGGAGATACC
>JBHIBM010000351.1:0-2386 GCA_046759085.1 Candidatus Zixiibacteriota bacterium | reverse complement strand
GCCTTTATTGTTTCTCGCGATGCAGAATACGCCATAATAAGCTCTGCTTATAGCTGACCGAAGGTAAGACTCCTCTGGGCGATTTAGAAGGTCCTCGGCAAGGTGAACATAATCCTTCCAATCAAAACTCATAATGATAGCGGCTCTTCTATAATGTTCAGTTTCCCCTTGGTTTCCTTCATCCTATCAAGAAACCATTCTTCGGCAAGCCTATTCTCAAGCCTGAACGCTTCCTCTGCGCTATATTCGGACTTGATGACAATAAAGAGTTCATTCCAGCCTTCTTCTGGGTCACGGTGAAGCTCCAGGCAAAGCTTAATGTTCTCTCCAAAAACAGAAACTATTTGTTCCTCTGCTTCTTCCAATATAGGGAACAGATGTTTGTACTTTCCCAGAAATTTTTCGATTTCCTCTCTACAACCTTTAGGAATTTCGTACATGCCTTCAAGTTTACCAAATACCTTTTCTTTCTCCAGTGAATCCAACGTTTTCTTTGCTCGTATAACTTCCATTTGATAGTTCCCTCTCCTTTCTGAAGGGTGTTGGTGCCAGCGTGTAGCCAGCACCAACGGCATCCTTTCGGATAAGTCCGACGCCGAAGCGTCGGTTAAGTCCTCCTCGGCAATGTTATCGGGCGGTTTACTTGCAAGCAACACCGTCTCTACCTCTCAAGACTGTTTAATCACTTACCGCAGAGCGCGGGACTGGCGGCCTGGCATCCCACGGTGCCTATACATTCGCCCGTAACGTAGTGCTCGAAGCACTTAGCCTGGTCAGCTAAGGGTTGCCGCGCTTCGGTCTTACACAAGCCTCCGG
Source organism: Candidatus Zixiibacteriota bacterium (assembly GCA_046759085.1). Taxonomy (GTDB): domain Bacteria; phylum Zixibacteria; class MSB-5A5; order DG-27; family DG-27; genus DG-27. The sequence continues at coordinate 1,570 of JBHIBM010000351.1, read as the reverse complement.
CTTTAGCCGGGGGTAGCTGACAATCTTCGCCCCTACCGTAAAAGTCACCAGGGATCAATCGCCAATCGCTATAGGGCGCAATTGTTGGCCTGTTCTCCTGGCCACCAGTGACTAGCGACTAGTCTTCTGGCTCAATCCAGCCGTAGTTGCCATCTTTCCTCATGTAAACTACGTTCACCTGATTCGTCCGGGAATTGGAAAACACAAGAAAATCATCTCCCAAGAGCATCATCTGCATCACAGCCTCCTGGGTAGTCATGGGCTTGGGAGCAAATTTGTTGACTTTGATTATCCGCGGCCCCGTCTCTGAACCCTCCTCGACACTGGACGTCACCTCTTTGGACCGATGCTTCCGATCACTGAGCTTTTCCTTATACCTTCTTACCTGTGTATCCACCTTTTCCATCACCCCATCGATGGAAGCATATATGTCCTCAGTCTCTTCCTCGGCATGAAATGTCACACGTTTAGCATTCAACGTGACCTCGGCTATTCGACGATGTTTTTCTGCGGATAGAATCATATGCGCTTCGATTATGCGATCGAAATAAGTCTCAGCTTTGTGCAATTTCTTCTCAGCATAAGATCGCATTTTCTCATCCATTTCTAAATGACGGCCAGTTATAATTATCTTCATACCTCGACATTCCTCCAACTCACGGCAATCAGGGGTCAGAGATCAGGGATCAGGGGCTCCCCCATTCCCTGATCCCTGATCCCTACATAGAACTACCACTGCTTCCTCTTACTGGAAGGCGGAATATTAAGTTCTGCACGATATTTAGCTACTGTCCTTCTTGCGATCTTAATGCCCTTCTGATTCAATCGTAACTTAACGCCCTCGTCGCTCAGGGGATTCTGGGGATCTTCGTTACCGATCATATCCTTAATCATTTCCTTGACACTCGCGGACGAAGCCATCCTACCACTTTCAGTCGATATGCCGCTGTTGAAGAACGATTTTAACTCAAAAACCCCCCGTGGTGTCTGAACATATCTATTTCTGGTTACTCTGCTAACAGTTGCCTCGTGGACGCCGACCATATCAGCTATTTCTCTCAGCGTAAGAGGTCTGAGATAGCCCGGCCCCTTCTCCAGAAAATCTCTCTGCACCTCGAAGATACTCTCAGTAACCTTCAGGATAGTTCTACGTCGGCGCTCGATACTCTCCAAAAGCCAGACGGCTGATTGGATCTTCGACCGGATATATTCACGAGTTTCACCCGGCAGCGAACCTCCTGAGTTCAACATATTCCGATAGTATGTATTCAATTTGAGCTTGGGGCTATAATCATTCACAAACACCCTATATTTGCCATCGGTCTCCTCCACAGTAACATCAGGAACGACATACTCCGGCTTCATCGAGCTGAACTGGCGACCCGGCTTCGGTTCCAACGAGGCAATAACATTAGCCGCCTCCCGCACCAGTTCCAATTCTACTCTCAGACTCTTGGCGATCTGCGGAAAACGATTCGCTTCCAGATCCCGCAGGTACTCCTCTTCCACCATTTTATATGCAATTGTGTCTCCCCGGGAGCGCGGGCATCCTGCCCGCATCAGTTGCCGG
>JBHIBM010000350.1:0-2389 GCA_046759085.1 Candidatus Zixiibacteriota bacterium | reverse complement strand
CCCAGGCCGAGGCGGGTAGTCTTTTCCCTTGACATGCTTTTTCATAGGTGACCCCATCCCCATTCCTCCGGAATCCCAATCTCCTTAGAATCACGACCATGCCGATTATATTCCACGTCGACATCTCGGCCAGGAAATATTTATTCGAGATACACCGCTAGCCGATGCTGAATCGCGCGCTCAGCGGCGTCGCGCCTGAGCAAACCTCGATCAGCTCTCAGCATTCTCCGCAGCGAGCGTCGGACTCGTAGCTGAACCGTTGTGCTTGAAATCAGCCTCGGCACCGATGCCTATCTCACGAGTTCCCTACCTAACTACAAAAGAAAAAAGGGCCGGCCGCCCTTCTTCCCTCGCACAGGAAGAAGACATTATGCTTTTCTGGCAGGGGATTGTGTCCCCTTTCGGTGTGTCCGTCAAACCAGAGAACGAAAATGGGGTCAGACCCCATTTTCAGTTCAGCTCATACTAGAAGATAGGCTTTCCTTTGCCGAAGGCCTTGGCAAAGTCCTCGAAGGTTTCATGTCGTATTCTCAATTCCACAGCACCCACCAACCTTTCCTTCAGACGTTCCGCAACGGGCTCCGGGGCTGGACCAACTAGCGTAATATTTAGCCTTCGGCCCGGAACCGTCGCCGCCTCTCTAATCAAATCCCACGCCATCTTATCTGTTGGTGGAAAAGAATACCCCACCACAACGATATGACCCGACCGCCGCAGTCGTTGTGTCGCCTCAGCCCACAGATGCGATAAAGGTAAGTCCTCATAATACTTGATCAGGGATGGCGCAACGATCATGGGGTAGAGATATCCGCTCTCTGGCAACTCTGGGTGATTCGGTGGAAACCCATAACAGAATGGTCCCCCGGGAGTATACATATCGTGGTAAGAGGGCAGATCCGTGTCACAGTTAACATAGCAGACGGGAACAGACGCCGTGCCTGGTCGGAATATCCACTTACGACGTCCGTCTCTGAGATCGAAGGCCACATAGGGCTCAAGCCAGTTTGTTGACCCGTGGAGCTTCAATAGTTTCAGCTCTGACTTCATTTCCCTCGACTCGGATGGCTGCCACGTCCCGTCCAGAATGTAGCCGAAAGAGATTCCGTACCCTTCCCCAGGATCCCAACGACCGGATTCCCATAAGACCCGGTCGAGGATCACGTCCCAATTAAACGTGATCAGCGTGTCCTCAGGGGTGATCCGATCGACTACAGCTTTATAGTTACGACAGGAATCTCCCATAGACAGATTGTTAACGGTTTGCGCAAACAAGAGCACAAGTTCCTGATAGAGGTGGGCCAGCCTCGCACCGGTGATCGGGAAGACCCTGCCTGGATGGAACGGCTCTGCAGGGTCTTTACCGCTTTTCAGTGAGGCCAAGACCGTGGGGTCAGGTCTTGAATCTTGACATTGGACAACTCCCCATGTCCACCAGCACGGGAGGCAATTCTTGTGGTGTATACTTCTCCATTTCCCCCTTGACTTACCCCTGCGCACAAAAACAAAAAGCACCGGAGAGCCTGCTCAGCCCTGCCGATGCCGTATTACTTCTGCGGCCTACGCTTTCGCTTTCAACGCTAGCCATCAGCCATCAACCCACAGAGAAAAGCGAAGGGGTCAAAACTTTTGTTGACTAATTCTCGCCTCGCGCCCGCGTTCGACCTCTCCCCGCAAAAACACAAAGCACCGGGGATGCACGACCCGCCCGGTGCCCATTCGACAGGCTCAGGGGTGCCTGCAGTGTGTCCGGGTCCTACCCTTTCCATGTCGATCCTAACTCTAGACTCTCCACTCTAGACTCTCAGCTTAATGTTGGCGATAACTTACGATATTCAGGGGAGTCTGTCAATTCCAGACCAATTACCTTTCAGTTGCACCGACTCGGCCCAGTCCCATATCCCTCGGTCTCGATCCTCTTCAGTATCCCACCCCGGAAGGTCAGCAGATGGATCAGCCGATTGTAACCGCAGTTGTACATCAGGACTTCGGTCTGCTCGACCGTTTTGGTGACAGTCCCCTCTCGGATGACGCGCCCCGGTTCCTCGTTGGTTACTGTGTCGCCGAATGAACCGGTCAGTTCCTCTTTGATGACCCGGCTTGACGTGGGTTCACCACACTTCGCAATGACAATATCAATAAATTCACCCCGGCTGATGATGCCTCCGTCACACCGAAAGGCAAATGCGTTCTGCGCAAAAAACAGGACTGCCGCGCCGGCGATCACAATTGTCGTTATTATTCGTGCCATCTGTCTTCTCCATTCCAACTGTAAATAGCTGAGAGTTGAGAGTCGAGGGTTGAGAGCCAAGGGCAATTTCGGATTTCGAATTGCGAATTAGGCCTATGCACTTGACTCAAGTCGCCCCAACCGGTAGTATTGGGGGATGTG
>JBHIBM010000349.1:0-2393 GCA_046759085.1 Candidatus Zixiibacteriota bacterium | reverse complement strand
GTCCTGACCAGGGGACGGAACAAGCGGCTTAGCAACCACAAAAAGACCGCTCCTACAACTAGGGCAACAAGCTTCGGGAAAAGTCCACCGCCCCAAGTGAAAAGGACAAATAAATACAGCAAGAAGATACAGAAGAAGAAACCGTTCACGGACCACGTCCTTGCTCGCTCGGTTTTGCGAGCAGCCTTATCCCTTGATATCAGCCTCGCGATGGGGTAGGATACGACACCGAATATGCCTCCCAAAACAAACGGCAAGAGAACAAAATAGAGGATAAGGGAAAGAGCAGAATCGATAAAAAAGGGGTTGTTATAGCTCAGCACAAACAGGAGCAAGAGGGCGAAAACGACGAAGCTTTCTCCCCACAAAAAGGACCTTTTGACAATCGTCATGTTATAGCTTTTTAAGTTCTATCAAGGTGTTCGATTTTCAGCACAAGCGGTTTATACTACCGTAAGACTTCAGTAACCCAAATAAAAAGAGGCTCCACCCACTTTAATTCAATATATAGGTAGTTCATCGTTCTGTCAACGTTTGATTCTCTGTTTGACCAGCCTCTGGAACCTAATCTTCTACCGTTGTTCCCATTTTAGCGAGCTACCATCCTCTTATAGAGATGGGTATCCCCTCCCCAATATATCCTTTAACTTCATGGTGTACTGCAACAGGTTGTGAAGGGAGTTCTCCATGATTCATAGACCGCAGCAGGCAATGAACTGGTTTGGGATGTCACAACAGAAGACGGCAGCAAGGTTTCCTCCGGAGTTTTCATTTACATCCTCAGTGTCGTTGGCAATTGGACTTCCAAGAAGATGCTCTTCCTCAAATGCCAACAGAATCCCCTCTCTCTGACCGATAAACCTATTAGATTGTTGACAAACCTATACCGGCTGGATTTATTTACGGCATCGTGCTGAGCCGGTTCTAAAGAGTAGTGGCAACCAACCTCGAAGAAAGGTCATCTGATGATTCATGGTGTTAAGATAAAGGATTTAAGGGTTCTTCCCGATGAGCGCGGGCGCCTGATGGAGATTCTGCGCTCCGATGATGAGTTGTTCACAAAATTCGGGCAGGCCTATCTCACCACCGCCTATCCCGGAGTGACGAAAGCCTGGCACTATCACAAAATCCAGACGGACAATTTCGTGGTAGTTAAGGGGATGATGAAGCTCGTGCTCTACGACTCCAGAGAAGACTCCCCCACTCACGGGGAAGTCAACGAGTTTTTCCTGGGGGAACACAACCCTAAGCTCCTGCAGATTCCACCCTATGTTTATCACGGTTTCAAGTGCATCTCGGAGCAGGAGGCACTGGTCATAAATATTCCCACGGAGGTCTATAACTACGAAAAGCCGGACGAATATCGATTGGATCCCCACACCGTTGAGATCCCTTACGATTGGGCGAGGAAGGACGGTTAAATGAAGCTCTTGGTCACCGGAGGCGCCGGTTTCATCGGGGCTAACTTTGTCAGGTATATCTTAGAGACATACCCTGATTACAAGCTCATCAACTACGACAAGCTAACCTATGCCGGCAATCTCGGAAATCTTGCGGGTCTGGAAGGCAATCGCAACTACACCTTTGTAAGAGGGGACATCGCCGACCGCAAGCAGGTCGGCGAGGTTATGTCAGCTGGAGTCGACGTAGTCTTGAACTTTGCCGCAGAATCCCACGTCGACAGGAGCCTGGAGGAGGCAGCGGTATTCATCCAGACGAACGTCTTGGGCACCCAGGTTCTTTTGGAGGCGGCTCTGAAGCATAAGATTGATAGGTTCGTCCAGATTTCGACCGACGAGGTCTACGGCTCCTTGGGACCAACTGGAAGTTTCACCGAGAAGACCCCTCTTTCCCCGAACTCACCTTATGCCGCCACCAAGGCCGCCGCGGATCTGATGGTCAGAGCTTATTTTGAATCCTTCGGCGTCCAGGCGATAATAACCCGCTGTTCCAACAACTATGGTCCGTATCAATTTCCGGAGAAATTGATTCCGCTGTTTATCACCAATGCTCTGGAGGATATACCTTTGCCAGTTTACGGTGATGGTCTTTACATCCGCGACTGGATTCACGTTATCGACCACTGTCGCGCCTTAGATCTGGTGCTGCACCGAGGCAAACCCGGCGAGATTTACAATATCGGAGGCGGGGACGAGCGCACCAACCTGGAGATCACCAAACTGATTCTCAAGCATCTGAAGAAGTCGGAATCTCTTATTACCCATGTGAAAGATCGCCCCGGGCACGACCGCCGTTATGCGATCGACTGCAGCAAACTTAAAAGAGAGCTGGGTTTCGAAACCAGTATGACCTTAGAGGACGGTCTCAAGCAGACTATGGACTGGTATATTCAGAATTGTTCCTGGTGGGAGAAGGTTCGCTCCGGAGAGTAT
>JBHIBM010000348.1:0-2404 GCA_046759085.1 Candidatus Zixiibacteriota bacterium | reverse complement strand
AAATTGGTGGCCTCTTTTCCAGACAATTCAATGGGACTATCGCGAGGGTGTCTACAAACCCTTGGAGGAGTTCATTTACCCGGGACTCTGGAACAACGGCCTCTATGTCATCGACGTACAACCGGACGGAGACCTGGAGAGAGTTCGTACGTCGGCGGCGGCGGCGTATCGTGACATTATTCGCCGCGATACCCGGTAGTTGAGATAGCGCGAGTGAAAACTTCTTCCCCGATTTTTCCAGGAGGCGGGCAACCAGAGGCGAGCGTCAATTTCTCCTAAGGGAGCTGCTCCCCTGCTCACTTTCATTGAGCCTCGCTCAGAAGGATTGTCCCCTGTCAAAGGAGGAGCGATGCGGTGGCTGTTGCGCTGTCTGGCAGTTCTTGCCTGCGTAGTGCTGATGCCCTTCCTCTCGAGAGGTAGCTCGGACGGATGCACTGTGGAGCGCGTAGACTACTTGGGTTGGGAGGCTCTCAGGCTCTCAAACGGCATTATCACGCTGCACATCGTCCCCAGCATTGGCGGGCGCGTCATGCAGCTAGATCTCGGTGGTCACTCTTATTTTGCGATTCATCCCAAGTGGAAGGGACAGGTCGTGCCTCCGGCCGAGAGTCAATTCGGGATGACGTGGAAGAACTATGGGGGCGACAAGATTTGGCCCGCGCCCCAAGGCTGGCAGAGGGATGACCAGTGGCCGGGGCCGCCGGATCCGGTCTTCGACGCCGGCCCTTACACGGCTGAAATCGTTACAGCTACGCCAGAAGAGGTAGCGGTGAGGTTGAGCAGTGGACCAGACGAATATACAGGTTTGCAGATGGGACGTACGATTCGCATTTACAGAGGCAGCTCACGCATTTCCGTCGAGTCCTTCATGAAGAACATTTCGAAGCGCCCCGTACGCTGGTCAATCTGGGAGGTCACCCAATTGGACACAGCCAGTGCGGGAGATCCCAGGGATTACGAAAAGGACTTTTGGGCTTACTGTCCCATCAATCCGGACAGCATGTTCCCGAGGGGATTCAACTATATGTTTGGGCAGGTACATCATCCGTCATTCAGCATAGACGAGACAGGCCGTCTCTTCCGGGTCCATTACCGCTATCTAGTCGGGAAGGTAGGCCTGGATTCTTCGGCTGGTTGGCTGGCGGTGGTCAATCGAACCCGGCGGTTCGCTTTCTTCGAGAGCTTTGAGTATGTACCGGAAGCAACCTACCCGGACAACGCGTCGGTGGAGTTCTGGCTGCATGGGCCGGGGGACTTCATCAACAATCAAGAAGTAATCAGTATGCCTCCTGATCCGGAGGTGACCCCTTACCTGATGGAATCAGAGATTCTCAGCCCCTTGGTCACGCTCGAGCCGGGCGAAGAATATCGGTTCGACCTGTCTTGGTATGTGGGAAGAACCGGAGGACCTGTGGTGGACGTAACCCCCGTTGGCGCTGTCCACGAACCGCTGCAAGTAGCTGGCCAAGGTGCCGAACAAACTCTCATGGGGAAATTCGCTGTATTTTACGAGGGCCAAGTCACAGCGACATTTTATTCCGCTGCGGGCACAGAGCTCGCGACCGTCGTGCTCAGCAACGTTAACCCGCTGGAAGAGTTCGTCTTGAACAAGAAGTTGGAACTGCCTACCGCTGCCTATCGTGTCTCTCTGCGCCTAAAGGACAAGGAGAATGAAATTCGTGGAGTTCTGGCTGAAAAGGTCTTGATCGAATAGCAGCACTACAGGGAAGGCGTTCCCTATGGCCGCCAGCCTCCGCCATCCCATGCACGTCGTGGAAGCGGCCAGGCTGGGGGCTGACATCGCCACCATGCCCTACAAAGTCTTCCAGCAGCTCTTCAACCATCCGCTCACCGATATCGGGCTCGAGCGTTTCCTCAAAGACTGGGAGAAGGCACGTGCCCTGCTGGGCGACATCCTTTCGATTGAGGCAGCGAAAACCAAGAGTTGACTACCCGCTGGCTGGTACGATCCCACGAAAGCTGCTAAGTGAAACGATCCTAGGCACCGATCAAAGAAGGAAAGCCATGAGGAATAAGACGACAACAGCGTTCGTTTTGGTGTTGCTTGCAGTATGCGTTGGCTTAATGACATTCACGGTTCCGCAGCTTTCAGCACCGCCCGCAGATGAGTTGGAAGAATTGCTGCAAAGCGTGCGGTCCGGTTGGGTTCGTATGGGACCGCCTGGTGGGCATGTGCCCCAGATCGTCTTTAGTCCTCGGGATCCAAGGGTTGTCTACGCGGGCCTGGATGACGACCAGGGACTCTACAAGAGTAGGGACGGCGGTGAGAGTTGGACTCTCGTATCGGGAAATCTTCGAGAGATATCGGCGGGGACTTTGGCTGTCCATCTGACCGGACCGAGTTTTTGTACCAGTTCCAGTGAGAGAGTCTACATCACAGCCC
>JBHIBM010000347.1:0-2409 GCA_046759085.1 Candidatus Zixiibacteriota bacterium | reverse complement strand
TTTTGACGCTGCTTTTGGTCACCTCCGCGCTGGCAGGAAACAAGTTTGAATCCGTCATTGTCGCCCAGATATACATGGTGGGGCCGGAACATGTTCAAAAGCTCCACTGTCTGGGAATCGATGTTGACCGCTGCACCACCAACCCTCCAGGAGTAGTCACGGTGTACGTCTCTGAGGAGGAGTTTGGACTACTCAAAGGACGCGGATACGCCATCAGGGAGATCCCCAACTACGCCAAGCTTTACGCGGATTCCCTCTGGGAGGCTACTAAAGACTCTCCTGACCCCTTGAAGGGTTATCATACTTATGAAGAACTGGTATCTGAGATGCAGCAGATCGCCAGCGATCATGCGGATATCTGCCATTTGGAAAGTGCTGGGCAGTCGCTGCAAGATCGCGAGCTTCTGTTCATGAAGATATCCGACAATGTGGACATTGAAGAGGCTGAACCGGAGTTCAAGTATATTTCCACCATGCACGGGGACGAGCCCGTGGGGATGGAGCTGTGCCTCTTCCTGATAAATCTGCTTGCTGACGAATACGGGATCAACGACACTATCACCGACCTGGTTGATGAAACCGAAATCTGGATTATGCCCCTCATGAATCCGGACGGTTATGTTCGCCACTCCCGCTACAACGCTCAGGGAAAAGACCTCAACCGCAAATTCCCGGATCGGATATCCGATCCCGACAACAGAATCATCGGTCGTCCGCCGGAGGTGCAGGCAGTCATGAACTGGGCCTTCACCAAATCCTCAGTTCTCTCTGCCAACTATCACGGCGGTGCTTTGGTAGTGAACTACCCTTACGACAGCAACGAGAGCGGACATAACGTTTACACTCCTTCTCCAGATGATGATCTCTTTATCTATCAATCGGAGACTTACTCCTGGTATAACCGGCCGATGTGGAACGGTTGGTTTCATCACGGCATCACCAACGGCGCGGATTGGTACGTGATTTACGGCGGGATGCAGGATTGGAACTACGTCTGGCTTAGCGACAACGAAGTTACCATCGAGGTTTCCAACAGCAAGTGGCCGGACTATTCGAGAATTCCGGGCCTGTGGGAGGATAACCGAATCTCTATGCTGGCTTATATGAATCTATGCCATGAGGGGGTCAGAGGCGTCATCACCGATGACACCAACGGTTTTCCCCTGTCTGCGACTGTCGAGGTGATTGACATCGATCATGAGGTTTACACCGACCCCGATGTCGGCGACTACTATCGGATGCTTCTGCCCGGAACCTACAGCATGAAATTCTCAGCAAGCGGATATCAGACGCAGAGAATCGATAACGTGGTCGTCAACTCTGGCCCAGCAACGGAGCTAGATGTCGCCCTGCAGCCGTCGACGGTGGCTTCCGTGGAGCTTCTCCCTGACGATGTTTATGTCTTTACCGGTGACAAGTTGGAATACACCGCCAAAGTTTACAGCAATGTGGACACGAGTCTTTCCCTCTCTTACTGGTCTTATGTCACCTTACCGGACGGAAACGAATATGGTCCGGTATTCGGACCTTTCAACTTCTCTCTGAACCCTTACCAGACCCGCTCCGGTCAAGTATCGAAGACTATCCCCGGCAATGCTCCTCTTGGAACCTGCAAATACACCGGCTACGTCGGCATATATCCTGATCAGGTGATAGCGGAGGCGAGTTTCAACTTCAGGATATTGGAGTCCCCCTCTGGATTTGCTCAGTTCATTGGCGCAACACCGGAATTGACCAGAGGTTCAATTCTCGGTGATATACCGGGGCGTTTCAACCTGAGCCAGAACTACCCAAATCCGTTTAACGCCACGACCGTCATCTCCTACGCTCTCCCAAGAGACTGCCACGCCAAGCTAGAAGTATTCAACGCTCTGGGGCAGAGAGTTGACACCATCGTCGATGAATTCCAGCAGGCCGGAAACAAGGTGGTTGGCTGGGATGGCTCCAGCGTCTCCTCCGGCATTTATTTTTACAAGCTGACCGCAGGGGATTTCACCGAGACCAAGGGGATGATGCTGGTGAAGTGATGATTCCACTTTTTTCTTGACAATTCTTCCTGCGATCATTATATTTGAAGAGGTTAGAGAAAAGTAATCTTCTCTTTTGACAACCAACCTTAACTAATCAGGAGGTCGTTATGCGCAGATTAGTTACAATTATTGTGGCGGTGGTCTTACTGTTTCCGCTAACTGCCAATGCCACCCAAATCGGTCCTGGCCCAGTATCCGGTCACTGGTACGCTTCGGGAAACCCGTACAACGTGTTGGGGTTTATCCGCGTGGATGACGGTTACACCTTGACAATCCACGAGGGCGTGGAGGTGGTTTTCCACGCCGATACTCAGCTGCGGGTATTCGGGCTTTTGGAGGCGATTGGCACTGAACAGGATTCCATCTTCTTCAGCACCTC
>JBHIBM010000346.1:0-2411 GCA_046759085.1 Candidatus Zixiibacteriota bacterium | reverse complement strand
TTGAAGATAGTCCCTACCTCTCCAGGGAGATCGTCGGCCAGAGCGCAGGGGGTCGCGACATCGAACTGGTCACCATCACCGACTTCGACCTGCCGGTTCTGGGCAAAAAGACCGCCTGGATAATCAGCCGCCAACACCCGATGGAGACCGGAGCGACGTTCTTAATTGAGAATCTGATATCCTCTCTTATAGATACAACCGATGAGATCTGGAGCCTCCGAAAGAGAATGACCTGGAAAATCAATCCCATCGTGAACGTTGATGGGGTTTATGAGGGGCTTTCGCGCCACAATATCAACGGGATCAACCTCAACCGCAACTGGGATTACAACGGTAATTACCAAAATGAGGAGCCGAGCGTGGCTGCTGTCCACCGGGCGATAGACGAGTGGATAGACCAAGGTCACAGCATCGATTTCTTCATGGATACGCATTGTGCCCCGGACTACTACGATTTCGGGTTCAAGTTGGCTTTGGGGTATGTTCCCCTCTCTTACTGGTCGAACCAGAAAAGCTTCCTCCGCTTCTTAGAGACTTACGACCCCTGGCAGAACGCCTCCCTGTGGCGGGACATGGATGAGAGTTACGGCAGTGGGCTTTCGAAGATAGCAATGTACAAGCAACACGGGATGGACGCTCTCTCCTCCGAGAATCCCTGGCTGAAGAGGCACAACGGCTCTTATGTGACCATGTCCAGTTACAGAGGGCAAGGACCTCCGACGGCCCGGGCAATTTACGATTACCTTTTCTGTGTCGAATTCACCGATTCTGCTGGGGGGCTGACCGAGACTTACCCCTGGGAGGAGCCGGTCTATCTGACGGTGGAGGACCCCGACGAGAACCACTCAATGTATTACCTCGACGAGGTAGAGGTGACCGTGACCACCTCCGCAAGCTCCGACACCGAAGTGGTGCTATTGACGGAGATAGAGGAGAACGCCGGCATTTTCAGGAATCTCATTGGACTTCCCCTATCGAAGGGGTCTCCCTGTAATAATAATGGCATAATAGAGACTTCTGCTGGAGCGGTCCTTTATGCCCTCTACCAGGACGACGATTATCCGAAAGACGAAAGCACCGACACCGCCCTTGTCGGCCAGCTGACTTTGGTGGAGACCAGCGAGTCGGCGGGAATTCCAGGGTCAATCGAGCTCTTCGAGAGCTATCCCAACCCCTTCAACAGCTCAGCCTCAATCAGCTACCAGCTGGAGTCTCGTGGCCACGTTTCCCTGAAGGTATACAACCTTCTCGGACAGCAGGTTGCAACCCTGGTGGAGGGGCATAGGCCGGGGGGTCGGCATACTGTCACCTGGAATGCAGACAATTCTCCCAGCGGGATATACTTCTGCAGATTGGAATTCAGGACTGAAAGCAGGGTTCTAAAGATCATCTTGCTAAGATAAATCCCCGCAAGAGCCAGTAACCAGCCACAATCCTTCAACTTCCGAGAACGGGCAATCATCCCACGAATTTTCTTGACAGGAAAAGCCAAAATCCATAAGATAACAGCCGATAGATTGATGATAAACAGAATCGAAGTTTAGGATCGAGCTTGGCTTTTTGCGGCGGGGTTTTCACCCCGCTTCTGAATTTAGGGCACGTGAGTTGAAGAAATACCAGGCACTTCACGGAACAAGAGACATTCTCCCCCCGGAAAGCTCCCTGTGGCAATATATCGAGGCCAAAGTCCGGGAAGTGATGAGAATCTACAATTACCGGGAGATCCGTTTTCCGATATTTGAGCACACGGAGCTATTTCAACGGGGAATAGGTGAATCCACCGACATCGTCACCAAGGAGATGTACACTTTCAAGGACATGGGGGGGCGCTCCTTGACCTTGAGGCCGGAGGGGACCGCCCCGGTGGTGAGGGCTTACATTCAGCATTCGCTGGCGAAGAAATCGCCGGTCAACAAGCTGTACTACCTCGGCCCGATGTTCCGTCAGGAGCGACCCCAGAAGGGACGGATGCGGCAGTTTTACCAGTTCGCTGCCGAGCTTTTGGGGACTTTGGATCCCGCCGCCGATGCTGAAATGATAGACCTGAACTTGGAGATTTACCGGAAATTGGGACTTAAGAACCTGAAGCTCTACTTAAACAGCGTCGGCTGCCCCAAGTGTCGACCTATACACCGACAGAAGCTCCTGAATTTTGCAGAGGATAAGTTGCCAGAGCTGTGCTCCGATTGTAACCTCCGTTACACTAGAAACCCCTTGAGGATGTTCGACTGCAAGGTCGAGAGTTGCCAGATTATCTTGAAAGATGCCCCGGTGATGTTAGGTTCTCTTTGTCAGGAGTGTCGGGAGCACTTCGAAACCGTGAAACGTTATCTGGGAATGAATTTGAACATCCGTTTTGAGATAGATTATCGAATGGTCAGAGGTCTGGATTATTATACCAAAACAGCCTT
>JBHIBM010000345.1:0-2418 GCA_046759085.1 Candidatus Zixiibacteriota bacterium | reverse complement strand
GGTTGTCCGGCAGAACGAACAGAGGCCTCTTACGAACATCAACAGGAGCGGACATCTGTGAGCGGACATCAGTGGTCATACCGATGAGACTGATCAGGCCGTCCCATTCCTCAGAGGTCGGAGGTGGTTCCAAATCTGACAGATCACTTCGTTCAACGGGAATGACATGAGGTGCCATTAGATTCAGGGCCATAACCCCCTCGAATACACCGGCCGCCTTGTCATTCTCGAAAACCTCCAAAAGCCTGGTTTCGTCGGCATTTCGTTGAGACGCGGGTTTTTTCTCGATGGCCCGCCAATGCTTCCGGGCTGCTTTGGCTTTTGCGCGGATCTCCGGCATTACGGAGTTCAGTGCCCGCTCTTGATGTCGGATAATCGCCCACAGCAAATCCTTTGCCTTGGTTGGGGATATCCCGACGACCTTGACGAACCAACTGTCGAAATGTCCCTGGATTGAAGATATCTCCATGCCCGTCTGTTCGGGGTAGGCTGAGCCTCTGACAATCTCGGCCTGCATGCGGGCCAATGTTGCAATGGAGTCAGCTTCGTTAGGTTCAGTTGTGGCCCGATCCGAAAAGACGCTGCCTATGAGACGCATTGTTACGATGGTACCAAGAGACTCGATGCACTCATTTATGTGCAATGGGGTAATCTCGGACTTACTGGAAACCTCCTTGCTGGAGACCTCAAAGAACGGGTATAGATGGTAAGCCAATGTCTCAATCTTGGCGGGTACATCTCCATGGGTGGCCTCACTAATCGAACCCTCCGGTGCAAACGACATGTTGGCGACGGTAGCGACAAAGAGCTGAACTGCATCAACGGACTGAGCTAAGCTCTCGATCTGAGCAATTGCCCGTTCGAGCGCGGCGTCAGTGCGTTCCGTAGCTCGTGAGCTGAGTTCTTTCGATTGAGAATCGCCCATGTTTACATTCTAACCCCTAGACCATGGAAAGGTGGGGAAATTGAAGGAGCACGTCCTGTCTTCGCGTCTCCTCCCATTGCTCAGGCCCAGGCATCCACGATCACAATCACCCCCCAAAGCTCCCAAAACCACCGACTGCAAGCGCCCCTCTTTGGCTTAGGGACTCCAATATGGTTTTGTGCGTCACCGAGATTAGGGAGGGGCAGGTTCCCCATCACGGGTGGTTGGCTCCTACCTCCCCCGCGCGGCGACCGCCTCAGCGAAGGGCCTGGTCGATCTCCTTGGGCGAGGAGCGCTTCAGGGGGTCCCGCATCTTCACCCCCAGGGTCGGTGCGCGCTAGACAACCTCCTTGACAATCCCCTCAAACTCCTGGGGGTCGAGGGGCCCCCTCTTCTGGCTCCCCATCTCCTTGACCCGCACCGTTATGGCCTCGACCTGCTCAGGGGTGGCCTTGACCCCCATCCTGCCGAGCATGTACTCGATAGAGGCCCTGCCGCTCTTCTTGCTAAGCACAATCTCCCGCTCTCTGCCCACCAGTTCGGGAGCGAAAGGCTCCACGGAGGGGGGGTGGCGGGCAACCTGAGCCACGGCCAGCCCCGTCTCCTTCTTGAGGATATCCCTTCCTACGATGGGCTCCAGGGGGGAGAGCCCCACTCCGGAGATCCTCTCGACCATGTGGCTGACATCGTAGAGCCTCTCCGGCCGGATGTTGGTCTCCATACCGAGAAGCAAGCTGGCTGCCATGGCCACCTCGGCGAGGTCGGCGTTCCCCGTCCTCTCCCCAAGGCCGTTGACGCAGACGTGGGCGCACTCCGCCCCTGCCTTCAGGGATGCCAGGGTGCAGGCGGTGCCGAGCCCAAAATCGTTGTGACAGTGGATGTGAACGGGGACGTTGACCCACTGGAGGAGCCTCTTGGTCAGGTAGTACATGGTCTCCGGTGTTGCCACACCCAGGGTGTCCACGATCACCGCCTCGTCGGCCTTCCCCTCCTTGACCGCCCGGACATAGAACTGCTCCAGAAAGTCCAGGTCGGTCCTTGTGGCATCGACGGAGAAGATGGCGGTATAGAGACCTCGCTCCTTGGCGTGCAGGAGGGTATCCACGACCCTGTCCAGCACTCCCTCCTGAGTCCAGCCCCAGGTGGAGAGCTTGATAGGGCTGGTAGCGATCTCACAGATCACCGACTTGACCCCCACATCGGCACACGCATCCACATGTGCCTTATTCATGCCACAGAAGCCCCAGGTCTCTGCCCTTAGACCGACCTTGACGATGGCCTCCGCCGCCTCCCGGTCCTCCCGGGACACCACGGGCATTCCCACCTCGATCCGGTCCACTCCCAGCTCATCCAGGGCCTTCGCTATCTCGATCTTCTCCTGTTTGCTGAAGGACACCCCTGTGGTCTGCTCGCCATCCCGGAGGGTGGTGTCGTAGATCTTGAGCCTCTGGGGGAAGTTGTCCTCGCCGAGCACCTCCCGCTGCCTGTTGTAC
>JBHIBM010000344.1:0-2422 GCA_046759085.1 Candidatus Zixiibacteriota bacterium | reverse complement strand
AGGCCGCTTTTTCCTCTTTGGCATTCACTTACCTCCCGCAGTTCTAGCCTCTTTCGATGGGGCAACGGTGCAAGGGCTGTGCCAGAGCGTTATACGGTCTATTCTCGGTCAAAATCCCCACCGAGGCTGCAAAGATATGCGGTCAGTTTGCAGAATCTCGACCCACCGTGGCAAACAGCAAGCAGTAGACAGGAAACAGGGAACAGGAAACAGGATACAGGATGCAGGATTAGAGCATGCACTTGTCCTTGAAACGCGAGTTAAAATGGCTTGCTTGGGACTTTAAGCCAATCTATATTTGAGCTGTGCAAGAAAAGGACCCGGACATCAGAGTGATCGCCACCAACCGTAAGGCTCGGCACGACTATCAGATCTTAGAGGTTTACGAGGCCGGACTGGTCCTCTTGGGAACCGAGGTCAAATCCCTCCGGCAGGGAAAGGCTAGCCTCAAGGACAGCTACGCCATGCTCAAGAAGGGGGAGGCTTACCTGCTGGGGATGCACATCCCTCCCTACGATGCCGGGAACCGTCTAAATCACGATCCCACCAGGGATCGCAAGCTGCTTTTGCATCGAAACCAGTTGCGCAAATTGACCGGCAAGACCGTCGAGAGGGGTTTGACTCTCATCCCCCTGAAGCTCTATTTCCGCGGCAAGGTGGCAAAGGTGGAGATAGCTTTGGCTAAGGGTAAAAAGCTTTACGACCGCCGAGCCGCCATCGCCGAAAGGGACGCCGAACGGGAAGTGAGAAGAAGCCTCAAATACAAGAACCGCTGAGAACAGCTCTCAATTCGGTCCCAGTTGATTTCAATGCCCAGAAGATACGAAAAACTCACAAAGAGGCTGTTATTCCTGGGTCTTGTTCTGTTTCTGTCGTGCGGGACCGCAGCCGGTGTCACCGTCAAGAACTTCATCGATAATACCGAAGGCGAGGTCTCTTCCGAAACCATCTCGGGATTGACTTACATCTCCTTGACGGAACTGGGGAGTTTTTTGGGGACAGAGACAAGCTGGGATCACCTTGCGAAGAGATTGACCTTAGAGAAAGGAGACAGATTCATTCAGGTCACCCTGTTCTCCCCTTACGTTATCACCGCGGATGAGACTTTCAATCTCCATTATCCAGCCGAATTTCGAAATGGGAGCATATACGTCCCGGTGGTTTTCTTTGCTCCAATCATAAAAGAGGTTCTACCGCTGGAAAGCAGATGGGACCGCGAGAGTCAGAGCCTCTATCTTCAGAGCCCCGATTACAATCTGAAGGGGCTGAGGGTTACCCAGAAAGCCAATGGCCTCTTGCTGGAGGTTCTCCTCACCGAAGCTTTGAAGTATGAGACCATCATCACCGAGGAGGGGTGGCTGAACCTCACCGTCCACGGCGGGATTCTTAACAACCTGATCCAAGAGGACTTCGAGAAGGGAGAGATCGTAAGGGATCTGAAGACTTATCAGTTCGAGGCCGCCGCCCAGCTCTCGTTTCTGGTGAAGAAGAGGATGGACCATCGTACCAGCTTCAAGGAGAGACCGCCCCGGATTCTGGTCTCGCTGTGGGAGAGGGGCACCGGTCCCGGCATCTTTCAGGAGGGGGTGACTTGGGATAAGAACAAAATCGATTTGGTGGTGATTGACCCCGGGCACGGGGGCGAGGACGACGGAGCCGTGGGTCGTCGCAGCGGCCTGAAGGAAAAGGAGGTAGTTTTAGACATCGCCAAGAGGTTGGCCGAGAAGCTGGAGAGAGAAGGATTTGAGGTGATTCTGACTCGCAAGGATGACACCTTGCTCCCCTTAGGTGAGAGAACCCAGATCGCCAACGGAGCCGGTGCGGATCTGTTCATCTCCATTCACGCCAATGCCTCCCCCAAGAGAAAACCGAGAGGTTCGGAGACTTTCTTTTTGGCGATGGCGAAGAACGACGAAGCCAGAGCGGTGGCGGCCTTGGAGAATTCCGCCATCCGATTTGAGAAGCCGGAGTCATACTCCGAAGAGAATCTCACCTCAGAGCTGGATTTGATCCTCCTGGATATGGTCCAGAACGAGTATCTGCGGGAGTCGTCCGATCTGGCGGAGCTCGTGCAAAATCAGTTCAAGGGACGGCTGAGGATCCCCTCCCGGGGGATTGACCAGGCGGGATTCTACGTTCTGAACAGAGCTTATATGCCTGCGGTTTTAGTGGAGGTGGCCTTCATCAGCAACAGGGAGGAGGAAAAACTTCTGCGTCAAAGCAAGTTCCGCGAGAGAGTGGCGGAGGCGATTTGCAGGGGGTTGGTTGATTTCAAGAGAAAATACGAGGGGATGCCATGAACTCAGATGAGAGCCGGAACTTGCCGATCGGGATTTTCGATTCCGGTATTGGAGGCCTGACGGTTGTAGCTGAAATTTCCAGAAAGCTTCCCCACGAGAAGGTCATCTATTTCGGAGACACC
>JBHIBM010000343.1:0-2441 GCA_046759085.1 Candidatus Zixiibacteriota bacterium | reverse complement strand
GACAATCACGCCGGCAAAACGGCAAGACTTGAGACTGCTGCTTTTCGGACCGGTTTCAGACCAGCTCAAAAATCTGGCGAAAGGCTTGGAACTTTGAGGTCTGCAATCAGTTTAAGAACATTCTACAGGCAGACTTTGGCATTTTTTTGAAATTCTGCTTGATTTCTGAATGTCAGGTGATTATAATACCGACCAAATCTGTTAGCACTCTCCCGAGGCGAGTGCTAAGGCACAAACAGAAGAACTCTCAATACTAGGAGGTAACTTAATGAAAGTCAAACCGTTAGCCGATCGAGTACTGATAAAGCCTCTGGAGGAACAAGAGGTCAAGAAGGGTTCAATCATCATCCCCGACACTGCGAAGGAGAAACCCCAGCAGGGGGAGGTGGTTGAGGTTGGCCCCGGCAGAAAGACTGAAGAGGGTAAACTGATTGCCATGGAGGTCAAGAAAGGGGACAGGATTCTCTACGGCAAATACTCCGGGACCGAGGTCACCGTTGACGAGGTCGACTACCTCATCATGAGGGAGAGCGACATTTTCGCTATCGTTGGTTAAGCTACCGAGAAAGTAGGATGGAGGAATAAAGCATGCCTAAGATATTAGAGTTCAATAGCGCTGCACGCGAAGGTCTCAAGAAAGGAATGGACAAACTGACACAGGCAGTCAAGGTGACCCTTGGCCCCAAAGGACGCAATGTCGTCCTGGACAAGAAGTTCGGTTCGCCGACCATCACCAAAGACGGGGTCACCGTTGCCAAGGAGATCGAGCTGGAGGACCCTTACGAGAACATGGGGGCCCAGATGGTCAAGGAGGTGGCCTCCAAGACCTCCGATGTCGCCGGCGACGGCACCACCACCGCAACCGTTCTGGCTCAGGCGATCTTCCGTGAGGGCATCAAAAACGTCACTGCCGGTGCCAATCCCATGGCTTTGAAGCGGGGGATTGAGAGGGCGGTGGGGGCCGTCGTCGAGGAGATGAACAAGCTCTCCAAGGAGGTCGGCGGCAAGACCGAGATCGCCCAGGTGGGGTCGATCTCTGCCAACAACGACAAGACTATCGGGGAGCTGATAGCGGAAGCGATGGAGAAGGTGGGCAAGGATGGAGTCATCACCGTGGAGGAGGCCAAAACCGCCACCACCGACCTGGAGGTGGTTGAGGGGATGCAGTTTGATCGGGGTTACCTCTCTCCATATTTCATTACCGATCCGGAATCGATGGAGGCGGTGCTGGAGGAGCCATACATTCTCATCCACGACAAGAAGATCTCAGCTATGAAAGACCTCCTCCCGGTCTTGGAGAAGGTGGCCCAACTGGGCAAACCGATGCTCCTCATCAGCGAGGATATCGAGGGGGAGGCTCTGGCCACCCTGGTGGTCAACAAGCTCCGCGGTACCCTGAAGGTCTGCGCCGTCAAAGCCCCGGGTTTCGGAGACCGCCGCAAGGCGATGCTGGAGGATGTCGCCACCCTGACCGCCGGGAAGGTCATCTCCGAGGAGCTGGGCTTCAAGTTGGAGAATGCCGTAGTTTCAGATCTGGGTCAGGCCAAGAAGGTCACCATTGACAAGGACAACACCACCATCGTCGAGGGTGCCGGCAAGACTGCAGATATCCAGGGCCGCGTCAACCAGATCCGCAAGCAGATTGAGGAGACCACCTCCGATTACGACCGCGAGAAGCTCCAAGAGAGACTGGCCAAACTGGCCGGCGGGGTTGCGGTCATAAACGTTGGCGCCGCCACCGAGGTCGAGATGAAGGAGAAGAAAGCTCGGGTGGAGGATGCCTTGCACGCCACCAGAGCCGCGGTGGACGAGGGAATCGTCCCCGGCGGAGGCGTCGTCTTCCTGCGGACCTTGCCCGCTTTGGACAAATTGAAGCTGGAGGGGGATGAAAACATCGGGGTGAGCATCGTTCGCAAGGCCTTGGAGGAGCCGATTCGACTGATCGCGGAGAACTCCGGCGCCGAAGGCTCTATCGTCGTCAACCGCGTCAAGGGCGAAAAGGGCGGTTTTGGCTTCAACGCCGAGACCGGACAGTATGAGGACCTCATGGCCTCCGGGGTGATAGACCCCACCAAGGTATCCCGAATCGCCCTGGAGAACGCCGCTTCCATCTCCTCTTTGCTCATCACCACCGAGTGTATCGTCAGCGAGAGGCCGGAGAAGGAAAAGCCCGGGCCGCCGATGCCTCCGGGGGGCGGATACGGCGACATGTATTAGAGGCAAACAGTCACCGTAGGTGATCCGCCTCTGGGGGCAAACAGTAGACAGTAGACAGCACACAGGGAAGGTGTGAGGAAGGAAAAGCGACAGGCCCCGCAGCTCGATCCTGCGGGGCCATTTCATTGCACCGTCTTGACACTCTGTGACGGGGCTCACATCTCCGAAATGGCTGTTGACTTATCTGGGCACCGGAGCTATTTTTGTCGGTCTGAGGGAGCAGG
>JBHIBM010000342.1:0-2442 GCA_046759085.1 Candidatus Zixiibacteriota bacterium | reverse complement strand
TCATCCTGTTGGCGAAACGGCTTATCAAGCCGTGGGGCGATACCGGTTTTCCTGAAAAACAGCCAGAATCAGGCCGATTTTTTCCGCCTACTGTGGCTCCAACCGTTAGCAGGGTGTTAGCAGATCATTTGGGGTGATAGACTAATAGGCCAACCTACCTTGGCAACGCGAAGGAGATAGCTCTGAGATAGGGACTCTGATTCAACAACATCGAATCGATTTTGAAGAGCGACTCTCGAAGATGCTCAGTTGTGGAATGAGCGTAAATCAGAGTGGTGGAAATCGAGGCATGAGCCAGAATCTCTTTCACGTATGAAATGGGTACGTTGTTTTGCACAAGCCACGAAGCGCCTGTATGACGGAGGGTATGGAAATGAATGTCTTTTGGAAGGTCTGCTCTCAGGACGTACCTTTTGAATCGCCTTGAGACCCATGGTCCAGAAAGGCGCTGTGATTTGCGATTGCAGAACGCGTATTCGGAGCGCCGAGGCAGAGTAGCCAGTACGTCTTTCGCGGTTTGATTAAGCGGAATTGTGTTCGACCGATCAGACCAAGGGAGTTTCCTCCTCGACCAAGAATTAGCCATTTCGGCGGTTTTTCAATCGCGATCAGACAGTGCCGAAATTGTGGATGCAGAATCGGTAGCTTCTTGGCCAGCCAGGAATCAATTCGGTCGCAAAACCTCATGACAGGGTTGTCTGCAGAGGCAAATGTGAACGAGGAGAGCACGCCCATCGGCAGGGAAAGGAGGTTGAAGGGAAGAAACTGAAGATCCGGGAAGTTGGTGCGCAGCCATGCCAAGTCCGTCGTCAAGAACGGTTGTTCATCTTCTGTGTGTGCCCCTCGAGCGACGATGCGGTAAAGCCGTAGCAGAGGGTTCGAACCCAGTGGTTCTAGGAAAAGCAGAAGGCCGCCTATGTTCAGCGAGTCATAAAGCTTTCTCAACGGCATGCGATAGTCGATATGATGCAGAATGGCGCGTCCAAATATCAGATCGAAGTTGCCTTCTATGCCTTCCTCAACATTCCGAACAGCGAACTCCAGTTTGCCCGGGATAGAATATGTTGAAGCTTTGGCAATATAGGAGTTTGACAGATCAATCCCCATAACAAAAGATGCTCCCCACTTTGAGGCCCTCTGAGCCCAGAGACCTTCGCCGCACCCAATCTCCAGAACCCTAGCACCCGGGGCCCGTTGTCGGATCAACTCCTCGAACAGGGTTTCGTGCTTCAATGTATTGGGACACTCAAACACATGGCGAAACCTTGAGTGCCACGCATTGCTTACGCGCCAGACCTCACCGGAATCGTACGCTTCTTGTTCTCGCTTCCAGCGCTCCATGACTCAATCGTTCGCGATTTTAAATACCTATTTATTTCAGGAGAGGATTTTATAGTGGGAGATGGCTTGGCCGACCATCAGTGAATTGAAAGACTTGTTGATTGAATCAGTTGACCCTGAGGCTCATGCACCTCCGGCGCAAATGCATTGATTGAATGGAAAAATGGGGAAGTATATCGGCTCAAGGAGTACGGAGGAAAGGTAAACAATGCTGGAAGGAAAATCAACGACTCCTAAAGAGTCAGTAGATTTAGTTTCTACGTCTAAGGGAACCATGACCCTCGATTATGGGCTCGAAGCCAAGTTACGAAAGGACTCTAGTAGCGCAGAGGCAAAACTCTGCAAGACTGAGTGGGCAGGGGCAGAATCCCCGCCCGACCGCCTGATCGACATCAAACAGTCAGGCGGGCGGGGAACTGCCGACACACGATCCGACGCGATTTCATCGGGACGAGACCCCGTCGCTCCGGATGCTTTGTCAAGACGACATTAGTCTCTTGGATAAGCAACTACTTGGCCGCTGCGCCAATCTGCTGGAGGAAGCTCAACATGTCGAAGTAGTTGCGACTCTCCTTGATTTTGTCTCCCTCGAAGTCAAATATCCAGGCAGAGGGCGTCACCTGACGCTTACCAGTTGGTGGAATCGTACCAGCTGATCCGGTGAGTGGGCCAGTGTGGGTGCCTTCCCAAGTGACCTCCAAAGTGACTTTCTTACCGCTGGCGAAGGCATTTGTCACAGTTCCCTTAACGTCCGGCATAGCCTGCTTCCACCCCTTCATGGCCTCAATTATCTGGCTCAAGCCTCGGAGTTGCCGTTGGGTTCCCAGTTCATTGTACACGGTATCGGAGGGCAGGAGCTTGTCGTATCGCTCCCAGTCGCTGGCGTTGAATGCATCTACCAGGTCACGGGCAACTTTCACCATCTCTTGGTCGGTCATATTTCATTCCTTTCTGTGGGTTTTGGGCGCTGGCCCCAAGCTCGACGTAGAGCGCACCTGTGGTGAGTCGCCTTGACAGGCCGTGAATGAAGTACTACTCTGCAAAACTGAGTGGGCAGGGGCAGAATCGAACTGCCGACACACGGCTTTTCAGGCCGTTGCT
>JBHIBM010000341.1:0-2454 GCA_046759085.1 Candidatus Zixiibacteriota bacterium | reverse complement strand
GGAGGTGCTGGAGAGATTGAGATAACCGAGCCTTAAACGTGCCGTCAGGTGTTACCACCTGATGGAAGACTGTCGGGAGGTGACTCCCGACAGCACCAGAAAGACTATGTCGCGAGTCTGCCAGTTATCCCAGCAGAGAACCGGCAAGCTCGCCGAACTGCCTTAGGTGGCTTCCTGGCTCCACCAGACCTCAAACCGGTCTTTAGGTGACCACCTTCAGCATCTCCCTTCACTTCGGATTATCCCCACCTACATCTGCGGGGCGTCGGCGTTGTGGCCCCCTAAACCTATAAGGCTCAAGGCGTTAGCCATTTCCACTGGACTTGGATTTTCTCCTTGACTTTTCTCCCCGGAGTCGCTAATTTTGAGGTAAGTAATAGCAACTTGGGCTTGTTCTTACTTTCGGTAACAGCTGGGCTTACTTACAGGCTCTCGTGTTGAGGCCTGCCAGGGTTTCTCTGGGACCGATTGAGAATGGATTCAAGCTGAAGTCCGTCCGAATCCCCTGGGATCCTGCGAATCATAACGTATTGCCCGGGCAGGCTTAAAAGCAAAGGAATAGGGGGTCACAAAGGAGGCAGGTATGACAAGCATACACCACCATTTCTCAAACATCGCCCGACGATACCGACACCTGCGGAAGACCGATATCGAGCCAATCCTATGCATAAAAGGGATACTGCAGGAGTCTGGAAGGATAATGGCGGCCGATGTCGGATGCGGTGCCGGAAGATACGACCTCAAGCTGTTTAAGAACTTAGGCGATAAACTCCATCTGAGCTGCCTCGATTGCAACAGGGAGATGCTTGAACAATTGAGCGAATATCTCTCTCGGCACAAGATTAAAGATTTTAGAACCGTGGAGTCACCGGCAGAGACGCTGCCCCTGGAGGATAGTTCCCTTGACTGCGTCTTCACATTCAATGCCATCCACCATTTTGACTTTTCAAGATTTCTGGAGGAAGCCTCTCGGGTCCTCAAAGACCGCGGCCATCTGTTCATTTATACTCGCTTGCGAGGCCAGAATAGCAGAAACATCTGGGGAAGATATTTCCCCAGGTTCAACGAGAAGGAGACCAGACTTCACGAATTAGGCGAGCTGGAGGAGTCCGTAGAGGCAGTTCCAAAATTGAAGCTGGAATCGGTCGAAGTCTTCAGATACAGGAGGCAGGCCAGCTTAGGCTCGCTCATTGGCCGCGCCCGGAACGGCCATTATTCGACCTTTCATCTGTATTCCAAGGGGGAACTCAAAGAGGCATTGGAGGAGTTCGAAGAGAACCTGCGACGAGACTTCAGCGACTCAAAAAACATAAGCTGGTTCGACGAAAATGTTCTACTGGTTTTAGGAAACCAGACGAACTGACAATCGCTTTCTCTCTCCTGCCCGACTCCCAGCCCAAAGTTGACAGTAGATACGCAATTCTATCTCACCTCTTCCCCGCTCTCGGCCCCATGATATCCAGGCTCAGCAGCTCTGGAGACTTGACGAGATTTCTTTCGAAAAGGCTTGACATCCTCGCTCTCTACCCTTTATTTCACCTCCGAAAAGCCGGTTTGACCGGCTTGATTGCTTTTATACCTGAGATCTGGCCCCGCCAGATCAGGCTGACCCGCCTGTGGCGGGCGGGTGAGTTTTCTTCGGAGGAAGATGATTATGGTTATCGATCCAGTTTGCTCAATGGAAGTCGACCCTAAGAAAGCTAAAGCTTCTTCGGTATACGACGGCCACACTTATTATTTCTGCGCTCTCTCCTGTAAGATGAAATTCGACCAGGACCCGGAAATCTACATCGAAAAACTGAAAGAGAGACGCAAAAAAGTCAAAAAATAGGTTCCTCCTGTAAATGCATATCCGCCGGGATTTTAATCCTTCAGGGAAACTGAGCAAAAGGGGGTTTGACGCTTCCAACTGGTGGGCTCTCTCCATCGTCGCAGTGTCAACCACCATTCTGCTTCTGGCGCTGCTGGGAGCAACTGCATACCCAACTGAGGTGAGTCAGCCTCAGGGGGATCGCTCCGAACAGGTAAGTCTCTCCCGGAAAAATGCGATTGTTGATGCCGCCGAGAAAGTCGGCCCCGCGGTCGTTAACGTTACCGTGACTCAGACCCGAATCGTCCGGGAAAGATCGATATTCGATGATTTCTGGGGGTTTTACTTCCCTCCTAGGGAGTATAGGCGGCAAGTCCAGAGCATGGGTTCTGGCGTGATTTTTTCTCCTGAAGGCTACATCCTCACGAACGAACACGTCGTCCACGGTGCCACCGAGATAAGAGTGACCCTAACCTCCGGGGAGGAGTATGAGGGGAAGTTGCTGGGCTCCGATGAGGCCACGGATTTGGCGGTCATAGGGATCGAGGGGAAAAGGCTCCCCCATGCGCGCCTGGGCGACTCTGATCATCTCCTCATCGGGGAGTGGGCCATTGCCATTGGAAACCCCTTCGGTTACCTTCTGG
>JBHIBM010000340.1:0-2470 GCA_046759085.1 Candidatus Zixiibacteriota bacterium | reverse complement strand
AAAAGCCGCAGCTGATCTCGGACAAAGACCAGAAGAGCCACGGAGAGAAGCACCAGGTGGTATACGATTGATAGAGAGATCTGAATCCTCCCCCCCGTGGCGATTTCCCGAAACTGACTCTGTTTTTCATCCCGCCTTTCTGAAAGAGGAGATGATGCCTCCTGCCCAGCCCCGGCCTCTCGATGTTGGTCTGAAAAGACAGGTTAAATCCCTCTCGCCAGGAGGCTCCGAAGCTGTAGTCTTTCTTCTCGCGGAAAGCCTCCCGCTGGATAAAGGCTCCATATCGCCTCGGAAAGTCAACGCCAAGAAATTCAGAGTCGTGATCTTTGAAAAGGGAGTTTCTTCTGAAATTGAGGGTTGAGCTTTCCCCGATGTTGTAATTCATCCACAATCTGCGGAGGTAGAGGCGTTCCTCCTTTATAAGCCCCTCTTCCACAATCTGCATCTGGTTGCCCTTAATTCTCCAGCTTCCAGATAGTTCTTGCGCCACTCCGACATTGGCGTGAGCGAATTGTCCCACAAAACCTGCAAGGGCGGTTCCCCAGCGACCGGCTTGAGGATTCTCGAAACCATCCTTTACCATCCAGCCATCAAGTTCGCGCTTGAAAGCGGAAACTACCTCTTCTGCGATCTCCTCGTTGGCCTGAGTCTGCATCTCCGGGGTAAGATGATAATAATACCATCTCGGGCTGGGATGGTAGAGAAGCCTCCGGGTCACATTGGGACTCTCTCTGTATTTGTAAGGGACTGAGACTGGTTCGACCGGCCCGAGAGTCAAATAACCGCTGCCTGTAACCTCAAAGCTCACTGAACCAGCTTCATAGTCATAAGGGACAATCCGGTCCGCAAAGACCACTCGACCTGGATTTGACCCGACGTAGATTTCGATTTCTGCGGTTTCAACTCCGCTTGAAATGAAGCCCGACCAGCCTCGCCAGTAACGTTGCAGAAAGACATCGACCTTTTGTGAGCTAGTGAATTCCAATTCCTTTTCGTATGCGAATTGGGAACAGCCGAAGGCGTAAAGGAACTCCATTCCGGCAGCACTCTTCTCGAAGAGACAGAACTTAGCGTCAGTGGTGATCCCTTCGTATTGGCAGCTTCCACTATCACAGGCCACGGCAACGTGTCTTCTTGCTTGAGGCGCAAAGGGCTGGATGATAAAGGCCGTCGCTCGTCGATTCTCCACCAGAGGTAGCTCGGTGATATCGATATCTTCCGGCAAAAGCAGAATCGGGCTGTTCAACTCCTTCTGTTTAAGATAATTGACCTTTATTAAACTTGAGGTCTCCTCCAAGTTCGCCCGGGCCGAGAAAACCCCGCTCCCGAAGGTCATCTTAAAGTTTTCAAGATCGCCCAGAGTGACCATCTTCAGCTTCTCGCCAGCTGCAGCTTCCAGAGTCAGCGACCTTGCCTCTGTGAATTGACACTCTGTTGGGGTATGAAAGAGCAGCGTGAAATCGGTCGTTTCCAGGGACTCTCCACGGTCATACAGAACGAGATAATTGAAATCCGGGAAAAACAGGGTGCGTTTTAACTCCGCCCCCCGGTAAGAGGAGACCACCGAGGCGGCCGCCACCTTATCAGTCTGGAAGAGGTCCACGAGATTCGAGCCGGCGTCATCGTTAGAGAGCGGATTTCGATTGGGACCCCGACCGTTGATTTGAACTACATTTTCCGATTCCGGCAAGAGATAGTAATCCCTGTTTGCAGAAGAGGTCCCCTTCGGACCGTATCCGGAGGCGACAAAGAAATCTTGTCCGTAAAGATTCAGCAAGATACTTCCGGGATCGTAATGCTCGTGCCCGGTCGAGAATTCCTCTTCTGGTTCTCCCAAAAGAGCTGCATAAGTTGCGCTCTTTTTCCCATTGTTTCTGAATATCACCTGACCTCCATCGGGATAGAAGTTGACCTCCACGTCCGGTGGTCTCTCGGGAGGGATACGATCGTCGAAGTTAGCAATCGACGCCACCAGATTGTAACCTCGCTGACCCAAAAAGGGATCGTTTGTGACCGCCCAGTTGACGCTACGGCTCTCTCGGAGATTTCCGGAGGCAAGCGGGAGACAGTTATACCTAAAGCGATGGGAATCATCAAAGACGACGATTTCCCCGCCGGCATTGCGTATATCCAAAAGATATTTGCAGAATTTCCTTATTCGAATGTCCTCAAAGTAGTTCACTCCGGTGCAATTCTTTACGAAAAGAAAAAAGGCAAAGGTCTGTTGAGCGATGAAGGTGGCGTAGTATGGTCCCTCCTTGTACGAACCGTCCCTCGAGATCTCCGACAGCCCCACCTCCAGGCTTTCGATTGCCCTCTCCATCCACCTATCTGGGGTGATTTCGTAATCCTCATGAGGGCTCAAGCAGAGCGCCGCCGCACCCACTGCCGCCGCCATAACGGTCTTGTGATTAGTGGGGGTGGCAACCGGAAGGTAGTGATAAAGTTGAATGGCCTCCGCCGCCAGGCG
>JBHIBM010000339.1:0-2474 GCA_046759085.1 Candidatus Zixiibacteriota bacterium | reverse complement strand
AGAAGAATCCACAGAACATATTCCCGACCGTGAAGATCCCCGGGAACATGCCCTTAAGATTATTCACTTCTGAATACCCCTAAAACGGTTTGCCCAGCCTTCACCCGCCTCCCCTCCCTCACCTTCAACTCGACCGAAGTCGGTAGAACCAGCTCTACCAGAGAGCCGAAATGAATCAACCCAAACCTCTCTCCCCTGTTGACATGTTGGCCGGGGTTCAAATTGCAGACTATCCGGCGCGACAGACTCCCCGCAATCTGCGTGAGAATCACGTTGCCCTGTTGATTTTCTATTTCAATCACGTTTTTTTCGTTGTCTTCGGAGGCTTTATCTCTGAAGGCGGGGATGAATCTGCCTGGCCTGTAGGAGATCTCTTTGACGATGCCATCCACCGGGACTCTGTTGATGTGAACACTGAACAGCGACATGAAAATCGAGATGAGCTGAAAGGAACCATCAGTGGATTTCTCAATCTTTTTCACCCTCCCGTCCGCGGGCGATAGAATCAGGTCTTCACCTGATGGAATCTTTCTCTCCGGGTCCCGAAAAAAAAGAACGAAGAAAAGAGCCATGAAAAATATAGCGACGGAGAAATACAGGGCCAACCTGTGATCCGTCCTGATAAAAAGATAGAAAACGATGACTGAAATGAAAAGTGATGGAAGCAGGAACTTGAAGCCTTCCTTTGCCATCTTAGTCGCCTCGGGCGATTCTCCAATTCAGCGGAAAACCCGCCTGAAGATGTAATCGACTTCCTTTGAATATCTAATCAAATCAAAACAGCTTCCAAGCTCTCCTTCAGAGAGCTTGGAGGAAATCACCGGGTCCTTCTGCGCCAGTTCCTTGAAATTTCTGCCCGACTCCAACGCTTCGTGAGCGCATCTCTGGACTAAGCGGTAAGCCTCCTCCCGAGACCTCATCTTCGCTGTCAAGGCTAAAAGCAGATTCTGGGAGAAGGCTACGCCTCCGTACGCATAGATATTTTCCAGCATCCTTTTGGCGTTGACCTTGAGTCCCTTTACTACTTCCCGAAACTGCACCAACATGTAATCCAACAGGGTGGTGCTGTCGGGGATTATCACTCTCTCCACCGAGGAGTGAGAGATGTCCCTCTCGCTCCAGAGGGATATGTTTTCCAGGGCGGCGCTGGAGTTGGAGCGGAGGATGCGAGCCAGCCCGCAGATGCGCTCGCAGGTGATGGGGTTCTTCTTGTGGGGCATCGCCGAAGAGCCCTTCTGCCCTTTGGTGAAAGGCTCGGAGAGCTCCCCGATTTCGCTTTTGGAGAGATTGCGCACCTCGGTTGCGAACTTCTCCAAGGAACCTCCGATGATCGCCAGAGTGCATAGATACTGGGCGTGCCGATCTCTCTGCAGGACTTGATTTGATACCGGCGCCACTTTCAACTTCAATTTGCGACAGACGTAAGCTTCAACTCGAGGATCAATATTGGCGAAATTCCCAACCGCCCCGGAGATCTTGCCATAAGAAACACTCGCAATAGCGTCCTTGAGTCTCTGGAGATCTCGTTCTAACTCGCTATACCAGAGTGCGAACTTCAGTCCCAGGGTGGTCGGCTCCGCAATGATCCCGTGAGTTCTCCCCATGATGGGAGTTTTTTTGTATCTATGGGCTTTCGTTTTGACCGCGGCCATCAGCTTCTTCAAGTCGTCGACCAGGGTTTCCCCCGCCTGCACCATCAGATAGGAGAGGGAGATGTCCAGGATGTCGGAGGAGGTCATGCCATCGTGGATGTAGCTCCCCTCGGGGCCGATTGACTCTGTGAGGTTTGTGAGGAAAGCCAAAACGTCGTGCTTGGTCTCGGATTCGATTTCCTGAATTCGGGAGAGAGAGAATTTAGCCTTTCTTCTTATGGCCTGGAGAGCTTTCCGGGGGATGTTGCCGAGTTGAGCCTGGGCTTCACAGGCTAAGATTTGGACCTTGAGCCAAGTGTTATACTTGTTCTCCTCCGACCAGATCTGCCCCATTTGTGGGAGGGTATAACGCTCAATCATTTCTGACCTAAAACTCTTGAATACTCACCACTCACCACTGGCCATCACTTCTGCACTTTCTCCCAGTCCTCCAGGAATCTCTTTATGCCCATGTCGGTCAGTGGATGCTTGACGATCTTCTCGAGGACTCCGAAGGGCATGGTGACTATGTCAGCACCGCACAAACCGGCTTCCACGACATGGAGTGGATGCCGGACAGAGGCGATGATAACCTCGGTCTCGAAACCATAATTCTCATAAATGGTGATGATATCTGCGGCGATGTCCATCCCAAAATGACTGATATCATCGAGACGGCCGATGAAAGGAGAAACGAAAGTAGCACCGGCTTTGGCGGCCAGAATTGCCTGGGAGGGGGTGAAGACCAAGGTCATGTTGGTCTTGATTCCCTGTGCCGATAGCTCCCTGACGGCCTTGAGTCCCTCCGGGAGCATCGGGACCTTTATGGTGATGTTCTCATGA
>JBHIBM010000338.1:0-2493 GCA_046759085.1 Candidatus Zixiibacteriota bacterium | reverse complement strand
ACGAGAACCAGCCTCCAAACAGATCGCTGGGGCAGGATCGCCTGCCTCCGCTGCGCCGTATTGGGGAGGAATCAGGAGCCGCCCATCACGGAGTTCGTCTAGTGACAAAGGGTGGCATCGTCGTGGCTCCAGACAGAACCTCTCCCTACGATTCTTGCCTTGAAGGCCTCAAGAGACGGCTAGGGATAACGGGAAAAGATCATGACATAGAACTAGAAGACTCTCTGGATCGGAGCCGGAGGGAGATCCTCGTCCGTTTGAAGAGATTCGGACTTCCCAGTCTAGCGGCTGACTCTCGCTTTCTGAAGGATATGGCGCTTAAGCTAGCTGCTGAGATATTCAAGCAGTGGCGAGAAATGCCCGAGTCCAGAAGACGCGAGATCAGAGCGATTAGGGACAGGATTACGGCATTATGCGAAGGCCTCGTTGCTACTCAAGACTTCTCTATCCCCAGCCAATAGCCTCGACCCCCTCGTGCAGATCATCAACCTCCAGAAGAGCCCCATCGTGAAGCACATCTACGAGCGCAAGGAGTAGCTGATAGAAAGCCTCTCCGACACTGTCTAAATACAACCTCATAAAATGATAATATCACAATGGAAAGCTTTTCGCGCGCTGTGCGTCGCGTCCGCGCCCCCATATACACAGAGGATGATCTTAGAAAGATATACAATGAAATTACAAGTGCGTCGTTTGCAGATGTTTCCCACGAAACACAGTTAATTTTTAAAGATTTTGGCGATGTTGGGATGAGTACCCCATTCAAAAAAGTCTACATCAATATTAATGAGATCAATAAGTACAATTGGCCGGAAGATGTAGTGAGAGGAGTATTTGCCCATGAACTCGCGCACCAAGTTTCATATAAAAGACGATCCTTTATTGGTAGGTTCTTATTTCTTTGGAACTATCTATTTTCCAAATCTAGGAAGAGACGAGTAGAAAAAGAAGCCGATGAGATTGCAATAGAGCGAGGGTATGGAAAAGAGATAGTTCAGGGAAGAATATATCAATTTAACTTTGGCGATAGAAAGCGTGCTGAAAAAGAAAAGAAGGTTTACTTATCAGTAGGAGATTTGGAGAAGTTGATTGAGGAAAAAAAGATCAGCTAATGAGCACGTTGTTTCTACTTTGCTTTCTTGGAGTCTGCCTGTGGTGTGATGAGATATCCTCCGAAAACTATGGCCCATAGGAGGATGGGGTAAAGGATCATCCTCTCCATTCCTCCTATCCCTATTCCAAGATGATTCCCACTAAACCCCAGAACTGCCGCAGCCAGGCCGATGACCCCCAGTGTTGCTGAGAAGAAGTTCAATGGCCTTCCGACAAGGGAAGCGCTGGTGATGGCGGCTAGATTCCCGAAGGTGAAGCCTATGACAGCAGCGAAGATTATGTGAATGACGCCAGCGCTCTCGGGAAAGAGTCCTGTACCTACCACACCGATCCCCGACAATGCCATAAACCTTATCAGGATCTTTCCTTTGTACGCAGGCTGAAGACGTAGTCCGCTAGTCTTACCGTTCTTAATCGCGGTGTGCAGGCTGTACGTCCCCATTACTACGAGAAGACCACTGATGAAGATCACGGAGTTGAAGAAGAATGCGGCGGCTGGTGTTGGTGGTATGAAGCACTCGGTTTCAATGTCTGGGAAGGGTTTCGGGAAGTCCCAGACGCATCTCGCCCCGAGGTCGCTAATGAAGTTTGACGAGAGGCTGTAGCCTTCGTAAAGTGCCTCGGATATCATCATCCCGATAAAGGCCACAGAGCCTGCAAGAGCTAGCAGGATTCCAGCGGTATTCTGAGGATTAGCAGACAATCTCTTCAGCCCCTTGTCCTGCTGATGCATGTCGTCCTTATGTCGGCTCCCCCCTACGGGTTCGGAAGATACTGCGCATATTATGGCAAATTCCGTTGTCTAGTTTGCCCACTCCCCCTCCAGAGGGTACCCGGCCTCCTCCCAGTCTAGGATGCCGCCGGCGTAGCGTTGCACCTTGAATCCTGCATTTTCCAGCACTTGATAGGCGTACATGCTGGCTGCACAGTGGACGTTGGAGCAGTAGACCACAATCTCGTCGTCCTTGCTGAGTTCCTTTACTTTTGGATCCTCCGGTGAGGAGATATTGATGGAGCCTGGAATGTGCTTGGCCCGATACTGCCAGTCACCTAAGACCATGATCAGCTTGAACTTATCTCCCCGGTCGATCGTTTCCTTCAGTTCCTCGCGCGTGATTAGGTTCATACCGACCCTCTTCCACAAACGGCTATTTATGTTATGAAACTCCACACCGACTGTCTTTGGATTCACGGGCCCGGTGGAACCCCCCGCCCCCGGCACCAGATGTAAGAGGTTCAACGCCTTAGCTCGGCGCCACCAGAAAACGGGCTCTGAACTGGAGGTCCAACTCCTGCCCGCGGCGCCAATAGGCGCTGAACCCGGGGTTCAGGGCCCATTCTAGGCCCCAAACCTGGAGTTCAGAACCTCCTTGATCTAGT
>JBHIBM010000337.1:0-2511 GCA_046759085.1 Candidatus Zixiibacteriota bacterium | reverse complement strand
CCGCCTCTGTCGTTCTCTTCCCTGCAAGGGGAAGGATACTTGAGACCAAAATCAGTCCTGTTATCAGATCAGGATGATCGCTCGCCAACCTCATCGCCGTTGGCCCGCTCATCGAAAAACCGACGATCGTGGCTTTCTTAACCTTCACATGTTTCAGAAGCTGCCACACATCCTCGGCCATCACTTCGTGCGACCAGCGATCACTCACGCCGGATTTGCCGAAGCCGCGAAGATCGATTAAGGTTACCCGGAACCTGTCCTCAAAGAACTGTCGATGTGGCTCCCACATCAAGGAATTCAAGGAGAAACCATGAAGCAACACCAGATTTGGTCCCCGACTGTACTGCTCGTAGTAGAGTTTGATATCGCTCAGTTGAAGATATGACATGTCAAGCGGCGACGGCGTGGTTAATGGTTCGTGGTGAATAGTCCATAGTCACCCACCCCTCCCAAGCTCCGGTTTCATCATTCGCTTTCCTCTATATCTAACGTCTCTCTGATAACGTCCCAGCTAAAGCCGCGTCTGGCAAGGTAGTCGGCCTTTCTCTTTCTGGCGGTTCGAGAATCCAGAGCCTTGTATGTCTCTGTTCTCTTCACGAGCAATTTCTTCGCCAAGGCGACCTGATCATGTTGCCGGTAGATTTCTTTGACGGTCTCTTCGATCAACTCTTTATTCAATCCCTTCTTGAATAATTTCTGGGAGAGCAATTTCGGCCCCAGGGGTTTTGCTCGCAGACAGCTCTCGGAGTAAATCCTGGCGAACTCTTGGTCATTCAGATAGCCATATTTTTCCAGCTCACGAATTACCTCCCCGATGATCTGCTCCTGGAAATCTCTCTCCTTCAGCTTTTTTGAGATCTCACTGGTGCTTTTGGGAGTGCGGGAGAGGCTTCTAAAGGCAATCTCCTTGGCCTGCCTGACACTCTCCTCCTTTTCAAGAAGCTCAAGCTGTTCTCCCGACAGCTGAATGCCCTCACTCAAATTGAATTTGAGCAGCAGTTCCTGACTTACCCCCAAAGCAAATTGACTGTCAATGAAAATGGAGACCCGTCTGGGATTCTTCTTCTGGGGCTCTATTTTAGTGACTTTTCCCCCAGGAGCTCGGATCATTGTCTGAGAGTTTATTTCTTGTCGGTAACCTGGGGTTCTTCAGCAGCAGTGACGAAGCCCAGCTTTTCTTTAATCTGTTTTTCCAGCTCAGCAGCGACTTCGGAGTTTTCCTTCAGAAACGCTTTGGCATTCTCACGCCCCTGTCCCAATCTCTCATCCCCTAATGAGAACCAGGTCCCAGCCTTCTCTACGAGATCGTGGTTGACCCCGAGGTCCAAAAGCTCCCCCTGTTTGGAGATGCCTACGCCATAAATGATGTCGAATTCCGCGTCTCTGAACGGCGGCGCAAGCTTGTTCTTCACCACCCGGACTCTGGCCCTGATCCCTTTTACTTCCTGAGCATCTTTAATCGTAGAGATTCTGCGGATATCCAGCCTCACCGAGGAGTAGAACTTAAGCGCCTTGCCGCCGGTGGTGGTTTCGGGATTGCCGAACATCACCCCGATTCTCATCCGGATTTGATTGACGAAGACCAGACAGGTTTTCGATTTGCTGACCGCCCCGGTGAGTTTCCTGAGAGCCTGGGACATCAGTCTTGCCTGGAGCCCCATGTGGGCATCCCCCATCTCCCCTTCGATCTCTGCACGCGGAACTAAAGCGGCAACGCTGTCGACCACGATGATGTCAACCGCTCCACTGCGCACCAGAGTCTCGGCAATCTCGAGGGCTTGCTCCCCGGTGTCCGGCTGACTTATCAGGAGGTTGTCAATATCCACCCCTAACCTTTTGGCATAATTGGGGTCCATGGCGTGCTCGGCGTCAATGAAGGCGGCGATCCCCTCCTCTTTCTGGGCTTCCGCAACCATATGCAGTGCCAGGGTGGTCTTGCCGGAGGCCTCCGGTCCGAAAACCTCGATCACGCGACCCCGCGGAACTCCACCGATCCCCAGGGCGGAATCCAGAGCCAGTGAGCCGGTGGAAATAATCGGCACCCTGATCCCCAAATCATCCTCCCCCAGGCGCATTATGGAGCCTTTGCCGAACTGTCTCTCTATCTGATGCACCGCGGCGTCTAAGGCTTTTCTTTTTTCCGGCACTATCTCTGCCATTATTACCTCTCCTTCAATTTTTGCCTGATAAAGTGAATTCGCCTCGATATTATCCTACCTTTTGCGAGTATAACATAAAACCGCAAGAACTTCAACTCATTATCAGCAAAATGAATCACGACTTAGGGAAAACTACCACGGGAATAGCAACGGGGCTCTGAAGACTCCTCAGCTACTTGCGGTCCTGGTAATCCTCCAGTTTTCTCCCCATCTTCGTAAACATTTTGGCCAACACCTTTTCTGCCATCTCTATCCCCCTCTTTGCCTCCTTTTTGTTAAAAAGGCTCTGGGTGATCTCAAAACTCCCCCCGGTATAGCTGAGAGCTGAGTTATAGTCCTCAAGGTCGAAGAT
>JBHIBM010000336.1:0-2523 GCA_046759085.1 Candidatus Zixiibacteriota bacterium | reverse complement strand
CGTTATCTAGCTTAGCTCGCTTGGTCCTAGGTTCCTATACGTCGCTTAGTGCCGGTGCATTGTATCGTGTTAAGGAAGATGGCAGAAAAGACATCTTTGTATCTCTGAAGCCGGCGACTATGCGAATTCGCGCAATGCCACTAACGGTGACAGTCACTAGGTCCAACAGCACTAAAGAGGTTCGCCAGAGGTATAGTCAAAAAGTGTGGAAATAAGGAAAAGGTGGCGTAACCTTTCAGGGTAACCAAACCCATAGATTGTCTGCGACAGGCAGACAGAGAAAGGAGACGCCGATGATAGAGAAACACACAGAGGGAGCAGAGTCAAAGGAAAGTTTTTACGAATGTTTGGAAGAGCTAGCGCGCCAAAAGATTCAGCGGTTTCTTCAGGATCTGCTGGAGCAAGAAGTCACGGAGTTAATGGGCAGAGAGAAGCATCAACGCAAGGGCAATTTGAAAGAGGAGAAGGGGTATCGGAATGGCCACGGGAAGGTGCGCCGATTTACGATGAGCATGGGGACCATAGAGGTGAGGCGGCCGCGGGTGAGGAATCTGGAAGAGCGGTTTGTGTCCAAGGTTTTACCGTTGTTTAAGAGACAGACTCAGGAGGTACGGGAGTTACTGCCGGAGCTTTATCTTCATGGGTTATCGACGGGAGACTTTGAGCTAGCGTTAAGAGGACTCCTAGGGGGAGGGGCACCGTTATCGGCCACCTCGATAAGGCGGCTGAAGGAGAAGTGGGAAGCGGAGTACGAGGAGTGGCGGGGATCACCGATTGAGGAATCGGAGTTAGCCTACGCATGGGCGGATGGGATTTATGTAAAGGCGGGGATAGGCAAGGAGAAGGCGGCACTGTTGGTAGTGATTGGGACTTTGAGAGATGGGGGGAAGCGGTTATTAGCGTTAGAGCCAGGGTATCGGGAGAGTGAGGAGTCTTGGGGAGGAGTGCTGCGCGGATTAAAGGCACGGGGGCTGAAAGGAGCAAGGCTGATCATCGGGGATGGTCATTTGGGGTTATGGGCAGCAGTGAGGAGTGTTTTTCCGCAGGCTCAGGAGCAGCTGTGTTGGAACCACAAGATGCTCAATGTGCTCGATGCGGTCAATAAGAGAGATCAGCCGAAGGCGAGGAGTCATCTTCGGGCAATGATGTATGCGGAGAGTCGGGAGGAGGCTCTCAAAGAGAGGAACAGATTTGAGAGAACTTTTGGAGAGAAGTCCAAGACAGTCCAGAGTGTGGTGCACAATTGGGGTCGACTGACAGCTTTCTATGACTATCCTCGGGAGCACTGGAAGCATTTGAGAACATCGAACGTCGTGGAATCTCCCTTCTCCAGGGTACGGTTACGCACGGGAGCTTCGAGACGTTTTAAGTCTCCCGTTAATGCTACTTGTCTGATTTGGAAGACCCTGAGAATCGCAGAGATGAGTTTCCAGAAACTCAATGCTGCACACCTGGTCGAGAAGGTTGTGGGAGGAAAAACATATCGGGATGGGAAAGAAATCATTGTGCCCATAAAGAACAAATCAAAGGTCGCTGCCTAATTCTATTTACACACCTATTGACTGTAACTCGCCAAATCCCAAACAAGTTCACTTGCCTCAATAGCATACGGATCATCTTCTGGCCGAACAAGCCGAACCAGGTCCCAACGTAAAGAGGAAGGAACCCGTTTTTGGTTGTCGTTAATTTCTAAAAATAGTCGAGCCATATCGACCTCGGTTAAACCCATATGTATAACGCAGCCGTATGTTGCGTCGTAAGACGAAAAATTCTGTGACCAGAGTCGGTGCTGACCATCAACTACAAGGAACATGGTCTTTTGAGGAATGTTTAATGTCCCATTATTCAATGGAAACGAAGATACATTCGTCGCGAGGACTATTGCGTTCGGGAAGGTTCTTGATTGATCTAGAACAGCTACTGCAATCTCTTTCGCTCTCTCTTCCTTGACCACTCTTTGAAAGCCTTTTTTGGGGTTCTTGATTCTCCACTTTGGAGTGCACCTTTTTAAAAGCTCTCGGCCCGGTAAGGCCGTCAAATAAATCTGCGGTTCTTGCTGCAAAACGAATCCCTTGACTTTAAGCGTGTTAGGCATTGTTCACCTCACTCACCCATCAATTGCAGAGGATTAGGAATGCGCATCGGTCCGGTAGCTGGTTAAAATCACTTCATATGTTTGTCGACGATATTCGCTTTCGGCTGCGATTAGCGAAGAAGACCGAATGTATTTTGTATGAAAGGCTCGCGAGTAAAGTTTTATTATCTCGCTGCGTGCAGCTTCTGTTATCAGAATGTGAACTCCAAGATCAGCTAGCTTCGCTGCCCGTTTGGCAAGCCGTTTGTGGTCCTCTAATGTAAATCCTGTTTTACTGTATCGAGCGAAGCCATTTCCGTCTACCGCACCCTTTGGGTAAGGGGGGTCAAGATACACGAGGTCTCCAGCCTTAGCGGCCCGTGTCGTCTCTTCAAAATGTCCACAAAGCAGATTAGCGGTCTCCAACGCTCGGGACGCAGCAAGTATTG
>JBHIBM010000335.1:0-2527 GCA_046759085.1 Candidatus Zixiibacteriota bacterium | reverse complement strand
GGGTGGGGGTTGTACCCCCACCCTTTGATGCCCAGCAGTTCAACTACCGCCTACCTACTATCTGCTATCTACTGTCTACTGTTTGCTGTTTGCTTGATTACGACTTTCGGCGGGCTCTCTTCGCCCGGATGCGAGCATTGTTGTGCTCTCTGAGAGTATTTGAGAAGATATGGCTGCCATCACCCCTGGCGACGAAATAGAGGTATCGCACCTCTGCGGGATAGAGCGCCGCCGTAATCGAAGCCATGCCCGGATTGGCGATCGGCCCCGGCGGCAGACCCCGATATCTATAAGTGTTGTAACGTGAATCCACCTGCAGGTCTTTAGTATAAAGCGGTCTGCCCAGATCCGGCAGAACATAGATCACCGTGGGGTCGCACTGCAAAAGCATCCTTCTTTTCAAACGATTGTGATAGACTGCGGAGATTAGCGGTCTCTCCTGAGCTAGACCGGTCTCCTTCTCTATCATCGAGGCCAAGGTGACGATCTGGTGAGGCGTGAAACCCAAATCCCGGCAACGTTCCCGCAAGCTGTCAACGAAAGCCTGGTTGAACCTCGACAGCATGATCTCGATCACCCGTCTCGGCTTCTGCTCCCAGTAGAAATTGTATGTGTCCGGAAAGAGGTAACCCTCCACTCCCGGGAGGGCTCCCTTCGATTTCTCGATTGCCATTCCCAACTGAGGGGCAATGGTATCGCCATAGGCCAGGGAAACGAATTCGGCGGAGTCAAGCTCCACCTCTTTTTTGAGGATGGAGGCGATCTCCTTTATGGTCAATCCCTCCGGGATGGTGACGAATATGGTGGCGTTGCCGCCCTTTCCCAGAAGGCTGTAAACATCGGCAATGCTCCTGGTTTTCGAGAAATCGTATTTGCCGGCCTTGATATTCTTGCTCTTTCCTAAAATCTGGCCGAAGAAGACAAACCTCGGCTCTTCCCCGATAACGCCTTTGCCTCTGAGGAGGCGAGCTACCTCGGTTAGGGTTAGACCTCGAGGGATCTTCAAGTAGTCCAGCTCCTCGAAAGCCTCACCCCTTTTGATGGGACGGTAGTAGAGGTGGCCCAAGATGACCACGCAGAACAGAATGAATCCGATCAGGAGTTTTACCAGGAGCTTGATCATCTGGAGTCGAGGTAGCTCTGCAGGATCTCGGCGGCGGCTAAGGAATCGACTTTCCTTTTGTGCCTTTTCAGTCTGAATTCCGCCTGACGCATTTTTTTAAGCGCAACCTGGGTGG
The DNA here is from genome assembly GCA_046759085.1 of Candidatus Zixiibacteriota bacterium. GTDB lineage: Bacteria > Zixibacteria > MSB-5A5 > DG-27 > DG-27 > DG-27. The sequence goes on along the minus strand of JBHIBM010000335.1, from coordinate 1,289 downwards.
TCAATCTCTCATCGTAACCCTTTACCGGCACCGAGAGTTCCGCGCTCAGTTTTTGGAGAAAGAGCTTTGCCTCTTTGGTTTTGGCGCTTTCGCTCCCTCTCAGGGTTGTCGGTATGCCCACTATCACCAGACTGACCTGTTCGGAACGGATGAGTTCGCTCAAGTGGCGGAGGAGCTCCTTCTGGTTTTGAGCTTTGTATGCCGGCAGCGGTAGAGACAATCTCCCCTCGGGGTCGGAGATGGCCAGGCCGAAGTTGTGCTCCCCGTAGTCTACTGCTAGGATGCGAGAGTTCATATTCGGGTGACTTCGCCGTCAGCTTAGACCGGTCTGCCAAACAGCTTCGAGAGGGCTCGGCGATGGGCCTTGAAGGCGATATTGGCGGGAAGCTTCTGATGTGAGAAAAAGCCGATGTCGGAGGCATCATCTCCGGGCTTCAGCTCCCCACCGACCACTTCGACGTTGTGGAGAATCAAGACCACCTTGGTGCGGGGATCGTCTCCAGCCTCATACACTCCGAAGAGGTCTTTGACCTCCACTTTCAGGCCGGTCTCCTCTTCGAGCTCCCTTTTGGTGCAGTCTTCCGGGCTTTCGTCATTCTCCATGAAGCCGGCCGGGAGAGTCCATCCCCCCCTTCGGGGCTCGTATTTTCTCTTCACCAGGAGGACCTTGCCGTCTTTGAGGATGACACCGCCACAGGCGGGGACGGGGTTGTTATACCAGACGAAGTCACAGTCGGGACAGGCCCAGCGGTGGCGGTCGTCGGAGAACTTCTCCTCCAAGGGAGTGGCACAGTAAGGACAATAGCGGTATCTCTTCTCCATTGCGACAGAGTCGGACTCGCCCCCGGCAGGCTGGTGCAATCCCAACTCCTCCTCAGGCTCGAATACGACCGTTTTCTCCTTTTTACGATTGTAAACCTTTGTGGGTTCGTGCACCCTGGTTGCGGGATTTCTGTCCCAACTGCGCCGGACTTTAGGTCGCTCGATCTCTATTTTCTCTTTTCTCTTCATACAATCTTCAGAATCGTCTGAAAGATACAGAAAATTAAGCGGTTTTCAAGGCAAACTGTAAAAGATCGCCCCCAGCGGATTCCCGATTCTGTGCACGGCCACAACGGGACGAGCAACACCCTCTGAGTTCACCGTGACTCTCCCGGTCCAGATGGACACCGCTGGGGGGCTATTCAACTAAACATCTAAGAAATACGTGATTTGGCAGATTTGTCAACTGAAAAGCGAAATTCAATTCAACGGGAACCAAGGGAAATGGTGAACTACAGACAACGTGA
>JBHIBM010000334.1:0-2532 GCA_046759085.1 Candidatus Zixiibacteriota bacterium | reverse complement strand
TAGTCATTCATCTCCTGAGGTATTCCTCTTGACCAAGGAGGAGCATGCTTCTCTTTTTCAGAATGACCCTCGGCTCAAAGTTCTGTCATTTCAGAGTAATGTCGGTAACATTAAGCAGACAGCACAGTTATGGCGGACAGCAAAAGTATTACGTCAGACGAAATTCGATCTTGTGCTTGACTTACAGCGAAATCCCAGAAGCCTGCTTCTAAGACTGCTCTCCGGCTCCAAAAAGGTAGTCGCATATCCTAAGGGCCACCTGCACCGCAAATCGTTTGTGAAGAAGAAAAACTTCGAGAAACCATACACTCATGCTGTTGACCGTTACAACATGGCGTTGAAAAAAGCTGGGATAACCACGTCGAATCGATTACCGAAAGTGGTTCTCTCTCAAGAGGAGGAGAGGCTTGCTCAGAGCTTTTTGCAGGAAAGAGGTGTCAGTCTCACTCGTCCGCTTGTGGGCATCCACTTCGGGGCGAAGCATCCGACCAAAAGATGGGGAGATGAGAAATTCGCCGAGCTGACGAGGATGCTGGCGAAGGAAGTCGACCTCAACATCTTAGTTATTCCGTCTAAAGAGGACTTGTCTCAAGAGAAGCTTTTCAGACAGGGGGGAAGGAATATCTTCTGGACGGGAGCATCATCCTTAAGAGAGCTGAAGGCTGTAATCTCTCGCTGTGAGGTGTTGATCTGCAACGATAGCGGCGTGATGCACGTAGCCGTGGGCCTGGGCGTGCCGGTGGTGGCAGTTTTCGGACCCACACATCCATGCCTCGGTTTCTATCCTCTGGGTGAGGATGATATACTGTTATCATCGTATGAATATTGCAGTCCATGTAGTCTCCACGGAGAAGAAAAATGCTTTCGAGATAAGAAATATTGTATGGAGAATATCCCGGTTGATGAGGTTTTCGATGCAACCGTTTCAATACTGAGCAAGAGAAGGGAAAACGTGCGCGAGGGGCGCCCATGAGAAAAGAGGCCAAATACTACAGAAAGCTTGAGGACAACAAGGTCGAATGCCAGTTGTGTCCTCACGGCTGTATCTTAACGCCCGGTAAGGCAGGGATCTGCACGGTACGTGTCAACCGGGAGGGAACATTAATCGCTGAGAGTTATGGAGAGACGATCTCGCTGACCATCGACCCCATAGAGAAAAAACCGCTCTATCATTTCTATCCGGGCAAGGAGATTCTCTCAGCCGGTCCTAATGGCTGTAATTTGCGCTGCCCCTGGTGTCAGAATTGGACTATCTCTCAGGTGGAATCAAGCACCAGTTACATCTCTCCGGAGCAAATCGTCAAGTTCGCCAGGGAGTACAAATCCATTGGAGTGTCATACACTTATACCGAGCCTCTGGTGTGGTATGAATACCTTTTAGACACTGCTAAATTAGTCAAGGATGCCGGTATGGTGAACGTCCTGGTAACGAATGGTTACATCAACGAGGCGCCTCTGCGAGAGCTTCTGCCGCTCATTGATGCCATGAACGTCGATGTCAAATCGATGGACGAAGATTTTTACAAGAAATACTGCAAGGCGCAGTTGGCTCCAGTGCTACGAACGGTGGAGATCGCCAAAGGGGAGGGATGTCACGTGGAGGTTACAAATCTCGTAATCCCCGATCTCAACGATTCCGAAGATCAAATCCAGAAGTTGGTGGACTGGGTCGAGAGTGTCGACGACAGGATCCCGGTTCATTTCTCTCGCTACTTCCCCCAGTACAAATTCGACAAACCCCCGACACCGCAGAAGACCCTGGAGAAAGCATACGATTTGGCCAAAAAGAAGCTCAAGCATGTCTATTTGGGAAACATACACCTTCCCGGAAGAGATGACAGCTATTGTCCCAATTGCGGAAACGTGTTAGTCGCCAGGAGGGGTTACACGGTTTCACTGACGGGACTCGACAGCGGACACTGTAGTGAGTGCGGAAGCGAGACCGATTTCGTTTTGGGAGATGCAGTAGGGGAGAGGTAGCCAATTGGCTGAAGAGCTTACCGACTGCTTGCGCGGGTGAGTCTCAGTAACGGTAGAAGTCCAAATCAGGTTGATCCCTCCAGACAGATCATACTAAAGGTTGAGGGTAGCTCCTATGAAAGAAGAAATTCTCAAAAAAGTCCCGCTGTTCTCTGAGCTGGACAAACTGGAACTGTCACACTTGGCAGAAGTCGCCTTCCAGAAGACTTATCTTAAGGGCTCCTTCATCTTATTCGAGAAGGAGATGGGAAGCACCTTGTCGGTGATAATCAAGGGGAAGGTTAAGGTCAGCGTGACCGGCGAAGAGGGGAAGGAGGTGATACTGGCAGTCCTTTCCGAAAGTGATTTCTTTGGGGACTTGGCGCTCTTAGATGGGAAGCCCCGCTCGGCATCAGTCGTTGCCATGGAGGAGACGGAGCTTTTGAACCTGGGCAGGCGCGATTTTCTCTATGAACTTGAGAAAAACCCCAAGTTGGCCTTGACCATTCTCCGAACGTTGGCGACCAGACTGAGAAAGGCCGACCGCCAGATTGAGAGCCTGGCGCTGCTATA
>JBHIBM010000333.1:0-2539 GCA_046759085.1 Candidatus Zixiibacteriota bacterium | reverse complement strand
GGGAAAAGATAAAAAGATCGTCCACGTTACCGTCTGAGCTTAATCGCTGACGGCTCGCTGTAATATCGCCCACTTTACTTCTCCGGGATTTTTGCCTATATTTGCGAAAGCATGAAAGTCCCGGATTCTTTTTTTGACTCCCAGAATGACTGAGAAGCATCCTGAGTGGACCGCCATTTTTCTTGCCGGGTGTGGCTACGAAGAGGGGACCGACATCTGGGAAGTGGCCTTCCTATCTTACCATTTAGAGAGGTGTCACCGACCGATTACCAATATCAGCGCGAATCTTTCAGATGGACCTGCAGGCGGGGAGCCGGACTCCCCCCCGGGTCCTCTGGAGAGCTCGAAACTCCTCTGCCGCGGGGAGGTGTTACCCCTTCAGGAGGTGGAGGACCAGAGCTTCTGGAGCCTGATCCTTCCTGGTGGCAGGGGGGGTCTGGCGCACTTCAGCGACTTCAGAACCAGGAGTGAGCATTTCAAGGTGGATTTGACTCTCCGAGGGTTGGTGCGCAAAATGTATCGGCGCCGAAGACCGATCGCCGCCTGCGGATTGGGGGTCGCCATCCTGGTCAACTGTCTGAAGAAACTTGCGGTCGAGCCCCCGACTGTAACCGTCGGCGCAGATGCTCAACTCAGCCATCTCTTAGAGAAATTAGGGGCGCAAGTAATCCCCACCACCTCCGGGGAGGCCCTAATAGACCATGAGAACCTCCTGGTGACCACCGCGGGGGCTTTAGTCGAGAAGAGATTGGTGAAACTGTCCGAAGGGATGGAAAACATCGTAAGAGGTCTTGTCGAACTTTCCAAACTGTCTGGAGAACCGTATGAGAGAGTTGCAGACTAAAGAGATCACCTGCGCAGTGAAGAGACTTTGTATGGAGTCCAACTACTACCTCGGCGAGGACGTCCTAAATGCCATCAGGGAGGGATTGAAAAAGGAGGAGTCCCCTCTGGGCAAGGACATCCTGCAGCAGATAGTCGAGAACGCCGAGATCGCCGCAAAGGAGGAGGTGCCGATATGTCAGGACACCGGCTTTGCGGTGATATTCGTGGAGCTGGGACAGGAGGTTCGTGTAGTTAACGGTGATTTCAACGAGGCCATCAACGAGGGCGTCAGACAGGGTTACACCGATGGCTATCTGCGCAAATCGATCGTCGAAGATCCCATCAGGAGGAAGAACACCGGCGATAACACTCCGGCAGTTATTCATCTCGAAATAGTCCCCGGCGACAAAATCAGGATAATTGTGGCGCCCAAGGGAGGCGGCTCTGAGAACATGAGCGAGGTGAAGATGATGAAGCCTGCCGACGGCGTCGAAGGTTTGAAAAAATTCGTTGTCGAGCGGGTGGAGAAGTCCGGGGGCAACCCCTGTCCTCCGGTCGTTGTGGGCGTCGGAGTCGGCGGCACCTTCGAGAAGTGCGCCTTCCTGGCCAAAAAGGCTCTCTTAAGGGAGGTCGGTTCAAAGCATCCCGATCCCTATTACGCCGAGTTGGAGGCCGAGCTTCTGGAGAAGATAAACAGAAGCGGGGTGGGGCCGCAGGGTTTGGGAGGCAGAACTACGGCGCTGGCAGTTCACATTGAGGCTCACCCCTGTCACATCGCCAGCTATCCGGCGGCAGTGAACCTCAACTGCCACGCCGCCAGGCACAAGGAAATCACTATCTGATTGGAGCGAAATGTCGCCGGAGGCGACCTGCCTCTGGCGGGAGGAACGATTATGGCTACCGAACAGAAAAGATTGACCACCCCCCTTTCCGATAAAGAGGTCACGGATTTGCGCATCGGGGACATCGTTCTCCTTTCGGGGACAGTTTACACCGGCCGCGATGCCGCTCATAAGAAACTGGTTGAACTCTTGGAAAAAGGGGAGAAGCTCCCGATTGACCCAACTGGTCAGATAATATACTATGTCGGCCCCTCACCTGCAAAGCCGGGAAAGGTCATCGGCTCTGCGGGCCCGACAACCTCCGGAAGGATGGACCCTTATGCCCCCAAGCTGATTGCTGCAGGACTGAAGGGGATGATTGGCAAGGGTGAGATGGGATCAGAGGTAGTGGAGGCGATGAAGAAACACAAGGCGGTCTATTTCACCGCCACCGGCGGGGCCGCGGCTCTGATTGCTCAAAGGATTACTGCCTCCGAGGTGGTTGCCTACGAAGATTTGGGGGCGGAGGCGATCCGCAAGCTGACAGTGAAAGATTTTCCGGTCAACGTTGCCCAGGACTGCTACGGTGGGAATCTCTTTATCGAGGGAGTCAAAAAGTATAAGATAAAAGTCTAATCGAACAGTTCCGCCAGGACCTGAGTGCAACGAGTCCTGGCGGTTAGTGTTGACGGTCAGGCTTACGACTGGTATGAGACACGCCCGCCGTAGGCGGGCTTCGGTCCTGACCGAACCTCTGACAGGTCCTATCGCCTCCTCGCGTTTCCGCTTGCCCCTGACTGGACGACAGCGTCTCGTTTTTGCTGGGGCGGGAGTTGAACTCCCGCCCCGGTTTCTATCTATCTCAGGAAGGTATTGACGTAAAGATCTATCAG
>JBHIBM010000332.1:0-2547 GCA_046759085.1 Candidatus Zixiibacteriota bacterium | reverse complement strand
AGTTTTGAGCTTAGAAGCTCTTTTCCACTGCATACTACCTCCGCAAGCAGATCTTGGTTGAAGGTTTTCGCTTATTTGCTTTTCTTTCACTTTTTTGAGAGAGGCTGAGGCACAAAACTGTTAACCGTTTTCTTTCCAAAATGTTCCACGTCCCCAAAATCGCATACCGCTCAGGAAGTCTGTAGAGCAGCGAGGCTCTCCTAATTTAACAGAAAATCCCTAAAAGTCAACTGTTCCTGTCGATTAAGACTGTCTGCTCGGTGCAGAGAGCCGAGAGGCGAAGTCGAGCATCTTCCATGACCAGAAGTCCCAATCGCCTGGAAATCTGAGAAGTATCCGATGGCCGGAGGCCGGAATTCAACTATTTCATACTCGAGAAGAAAATTGAACAGACGTCAAAAAACTCTTGACTTCTGTCGAAAATATCATAAAGTAAGGTGGCTCTTACTTTCTGAGGCACGATGGGCTGAGATGCTGAGTTCGAAGTTAGAAGACTACTTAGAGACAATATATCTTTTGTCCAAGAGGGAGGACACCGTGGGTGTGACCGAGGTCGCCAGGGAGAGGGGCGTCGCCGTTCCCACCGTCCGAACCGCAATTGTCAAGCTCCAGGAGGCAGGAATGGTAAGACAGCAGCCCTATGGCAAGATCATATTGACTCCCCAGGGGGAAGAAACCGGAGCCTCCGTCTATCGGGTTCACAAGACATTATATGGCTTTCTTGCGGAGATACTTCTCATCGACCCCAAGAGGGCTGAAAGGGAGGCTTGCAGACTGGAGCACGATCTCAGTCGGGAGACTTTGAAGCGCCTGATCACCTTTCTGGAGACCATAGGCAGTTGTGTTGAGAGCGAATTGGGCTGTCTGAGCAAGTACAGAGATCTGGTGCTGAAATAATTTTTTTTGAAGAGAAGTGAGAAACATCTTACTTAGTAAGTAAGTTCTAACATTTGTAAGGAGTCGCTTGCCAAAGGTCGAGAGACATCTAGGAGGAGTTGAAGGAGACCTTTTTCGAGGGATCGGCAACGACCCAGTTGAAGGTGACAGACATGATTGAGAGTAAGGCAGTTCCTCTCTCGACGTTAGAGCCGGAAGAGACTGCCATCATACAGTCGGTGAAAGGTAAAGGTGCATTCAGACGACGTCTCTTGGATATCGGTTTCAGGGCCGGGGTTCACCTGACGGTGGTGAAGCAAGCGCCACTGGCTGACCCGGTTGAGTATCTGTTAGATGGTTGTCACATCAGCCTGCGTCGGGAGGAGGCGAAGGATATCCTGGTGGAGAGGTTGAAGAAGGATAGAGGCAGATTCAGGTTCAGATGGAGAAGGGGAAGACGATAAGAATTGCCTTAGCGGGAAATCCCAATTCCGGCAAGACCAGCATTTTCAACCGCATCACGGGTGCCCATCAAAAGGTGGGGAACTGGCCGGGGGTGACGGTGGAAAAGAAGACTGGATTCACCAATCTTAAGGGCTATCGTTTGGAGGTCGTCGACCTGCCGGGAACCTATAGCCTGACTGCCTACTCTCTGGAAGAGAGAATTGCCAGAAGATACATCATTGAAGAGAAGCCGGACGTCGTCATCAACGTGATCGATGCCGGGAACCTCGCCCGCAGCCTTTATCTCACTACCCAGCTTCTGGAGATGGGGGCCGACGTTGTCTTAGACCTTAACATGTGGGACGAGGTTCGCAAAACCGGGGCAGAGTTCGACTTAGAGAAGCTAGAGGAACTTCTGGGCACGCCGGCGGCTCCGACGATCGGTCATCGTGGCGAGGGAGTCAACAGCCTCTTGGATATGGTGGTGGATTTGGTCGAGAATCGAAGTGATAGGCATCGTCACGTTCCCATAACCTATGGTTCTCACCTCGAGCACGTTGTCAAGGGTCTTGCCACCTTGATTGAGAAGGACTCCTCTGTTAGCAATCATTATCCTCCCAGGTGGCTTGCAGTCAAGTTGCTGGAGGGCGATGAGGAGATCGAGAAGATCTTTTCCGAGGACAATTCCGCAAATGCGGAGCTGAAGGGGGCGGTTAAGGCTGCCTGGGAGCATATCCACAAGACTACTGGGTTAGACCCTGAAAGAGTCAGCTCCGAGAATCGTTATGGATACATCGACGGGGCTTTGAGGGAGGTGATCAGGGAGAAACCTAGGGACCGCATGGAGCTGTCACGTCAGATCGATTTAGTTCTCACCAATCGCCTCCTGGGGTATCCAATCTTTTTGGTTCTGATGTGGCTTTTGTTTCAGTTGACTTTCTCTCTGGGTGCTTACCCCATGAATTGGATTGAGACTGGAGTGGAATGGTTAGCTGGTCTGGGCACTACCGCCATACCCCCTGGTTTGCTTCACGAACTGGTTGTCGATGGCATCATCGGGGGAGTTGGTTCGGTGATCGTCTTCCTCCCCAACATAATGATTCTCTTTCTGGGAGTCGCCTTTCTGGAGGACACTGGCTATATGGCCCGGGCGGCCTTTATCACCGATCGCATCATGCACTTCATGGGGCTTCACGGTAAATCTTTCATCCCAATGCTCATGGGCTT
>JBHIBM010000331.1:0-2549 GCA_046759085.1 Candidatus Zixiibacteriota bacterium | reverse complement strand
AAATGGCAACCAAAGCCGTGGCCTCTGAAGTGAGCCACGGCTTTTCGTTTATAAGGTGATACCGTGGAAAACATCGAAAGACATTCGATCCTGACTGAAGACTTGAGCCGAATCTTCAAGAAGAGAAGATTCCGGAAAGACATGGAAAACGAGGTGGTGGCCTTAACCGGAGTCAACCTGAAGATCAGGGAGGGGGAACTTTTCGGGCTCTTAGGACCTAACGGAGCCGGCAAAACCACCCTCATAAAGATCCTCTGCACTCTGCTTCTGCCAAGCTCTGGCAGAGCTTACGTCGACGGTATCGAGGTGACCGAGAAGCCAGACGAGGTCAGAAAGAGAATCAACATGGTCTCGGGGGGTGAACACTCCGGCTACGGCATTTTGAACGTCACCGAAACCCTGTGGCTCTTCTCGCAGTTCTATGGGATTCCGCCCAAGGTTGCAAGAAGGCGGATCGGGGAGATGTTAGAGGTCTTCGAGATGACGGAGTTCGCCAAGACCAAGATCAACCGCCTCTCCACCGGTATGCGTCAGAAGATGAACGTCGCCAGAGGCTTCATCTCCGACCCCAAGATCCTCTTTTTGGACGAGCCCACTCTGGGATTGGATGTTCACATCTCCCGGCAGGTCAGAGATTACATCCGCGGGTGGGTGGACGAACATCCGGAGAAAACCGTGCTTCTGACCACCCATTACATGGCCGAAGCGGAGATGCTGTGCGACCGCCTGGCGATAATCGACCGCGGGGAGGTTTTAGTGCTCGACACTCCAGGAAACCTGAAGAAATCCCTGGAACAGGAGGCCGTCTATCACCTCGAGGTCGACTTGATAACCAACCATCAGGAGCGATTCGAGAATCTCCGGGGAATAAAGAGCTTCGCCTGCGAACACAGGTCCGATCTGGGGACGAGCAGTCTGAAGCTCATACTCGAATCTGACGAGGCCATTGGCGGAGTCACCGACCTTTTGGAGTCGCTGAATCTCAAGATCCGAAGCCTCTCCAGAAGGGAGCCAACTCTGGAGGATGCCTTCATCTCCCTGGTGGGGAGGGGAATAGAAAATGAAGACTGATTTCTTGACCAACCTTAGGGCGATTAAGGCCCGCTCATACGTCCGGATTGTGGGAGGCAACCGGGAGCCCTCCTGGCTCATTTACGATACTCTGCTCCCACTTCTGGCATTGTCGGCTTATGTCTTCGTCTACAAAGCTTTGGGAGCTCCTCAGGCTTATGCCGGTTTCGTTATCTTGGGAGGAGCCATGACCGCCTACTGGCTCTCTGTCCTCTGGGCGATGGCGGCTCAGTTCTACTGGGAAAAGGAGATGGGAAATCTGGAACTCTACCTTATCGCACCCGTCTCCAGGATCTCACTCCTTCTGGGAATGGCCATCGGCGGGATCTTTATGACCACCGTCAGGGCGGTGGCGACTCTAATCATGGGCTGCCTTCTGTTCGGGATAAGCTTTGCGGTGGTCTCCTACTGGAAGTTGGGGTTGGTGTTCGTGCTGACCCTGGTCGCCCTTTACGGTCTGGGGATGATGTTGGCCTCTTTATACATGGTCTGGGGGCGTGAAGCTTGGCGACTTTCCGAGGTGATGATGGAGCCGATCTATCTTCTCTCCGGTCTCTATTTCCCGATCAGGAGCCTGGGGGTCGCAGTCGGACTGGTGGCCTCCTTCATCCCGTTGACCTTGGGGCTTGATGGGATGAGACAGCTCACCTTCACCGAGGGAGTCAAAACCCGCCTCCTCTCAGTTAATACCGAGATCGGTCTCTTGATTCTCCTGGGAGTGGTCTTCCTCCTGGGGTCAATAAAAGCTTTGGCGGTGATGGAACATAAAGGTAAAAAAGAGGGACAGCTAACCACCAAGTGGCTGTAATGTAAATTCTGTTGGTATCGGACGCCCTCGTCCGATACCCTAAAGCTACTATTCGGAAAAACAACTATGTCAATGAAAGACAACCTCAGGACTGTGAAGGTCTCCAACACCCTGGGGTGGGCCATCGAGGCCAACTGGACCCACCCGATTCTGTTTTCACTCTACACCGTAGTCAGACCGATTGCGGCCTCCTTGATTCTGGTTTTCATTTACAAGGTGATCGCTACTGAGGGTGAACAGGAGGCACTATTTGCATATCTCTATGTGGGAAATGCTTTCTATATGTTCGTCACCAACGTCTTGTCGGGGATAAGCTGGATTGTGCATGACGACAGAGAGCATTATCAGATGGCAAGATATATCCATATGTGCCCGGCCAACATTTTCTATTACTTCTTGGGGAGAGGAACTGCGAAAATCCTTATGACGGTCGTTGCGGTGCTGGTCACCCTCCTTTTGGGGATCTTACTGTTCGGGATCGAAATCGACTTCTCCTCGGTCAACTATCCGTTTCTGTTATTCGCCACCGTTTGTGGGATCCTGGCGATTGTCTTTTTGGGCGTGATTTTGGCCGGGGCTTGTCTATTGACCGCCAGACACAGCTTCTTTGCCGGAGAGGCCGTAGCCGGACTCTTCTATTTAGCCTGCGGGGCCATCTTCCCGATAGATA
>JBHIBM010000330.1:0-2575 GCA_046759085.1 Candidatus Zixiibacteriota bacterium | reverse complement strand
CCTCCCCCGAACCAGGAAAATCTCTGTCCCTCCTGGCAAAAAAACTCTCCTTTAGCTAATTGCATAGTTGCGCTCCCCTCGGCGCTCTCCGCCGAGATTTCGACTTCAGCTCGAAAAGTAACTGCGGAAACTTGACTGCTGAATGCTAAGAACAGAAGGAGGCTGTAAAGGGGTAACCGCCTCGCCTTTCTGATAGACATTATTTTTTCTCTTCTCTAACCAGCTTTCTGAGTATGGTGAGGTTTCTGTCATCGGCGCTGCCGTCATCCCCCTTGGGGGTTTCGAGGATTTTGGGGATTTTCGCAAGCCGGCGGTCGTTCATGAAAAACCCGAACGGCTCCACGCCGATGTAACCCTTTCCGATATGTTCGTGACGGTCAATGCGGCTGCCCAACTCTTTCCTGGAATCGTTGAAGTGGATTACCTTCAAGCGCTTCAGCCCTATGACAGAATCGAACTCTCGCATGGTCTTCTTATACGCTCTCTCAGTGCGAATATCATACCCGGCGGCGAATATGTGACAGGTGTCCAGGCAAACTCCCAGCCTCTCGGGGGAGTCACTTAACTCAATTATATTTGCAATCTGTTCGAAGCGATAACCTAAGTTGGTTCCCTGGCCGGCGGTGGTCTCAAGACATATCATCACCTTCCCCTCGTGGAGCTTGTGGTGCAGCCAGCTCAAGGAATCCGCGATGGTCTTAAGCCCGGCCTCTTCCCCGGCGCCGGTGTGGGAGCCGGGATGAGTGACCAGACAGGGAATCTCTAAGAGCTCACAGCGCTGCATCTCCACCAGGAATGCCTCTCTGGACTTCTGCAGCAGAGCTTTGTTGTTGGAGCCTAAGTTTATGAGGTAGGAATCGTGAGCCACCACCGGGGAGATTGCACTCTGTTGCTGCCTCTCTTTGAACTTGTCAATTTCAGTCTCAGTTAAGGGCTTGGCCCTCCACTGGCTCGCGTTTTTTGTGAATATCTGGATGGTGGTGCATTTGAAATGTTCTCCGTGATCGAAACAGTTATAAACCCCACCGGCGATAGACATATGTGCGCCCAGGAGTATCTTTTCGCTTGACATCGAGCTTTATCCTTTGAAAGATTCTACCATGCTGAAAACCAGTGTCCCCGATGGGCGAAAAATATCAAAATTCCGATGAGGGAACAAGTAAAAACAAAATCAGTTTCCGAGCAGGATTGGACAGATCTGTGCGAATGAAACGGAAATGCAGAAGATAATCATCGACGGATACAATCTCATATACGCTCATCCTGAACTGAAAAAGAAGATCGGCAGCGAGGCTGAGAAAGTCAGAGAGATACTGATCTCAATCCTGGCTGAGTATATTCGCACCAGAAAGGAGAAGCTAATCTTAGTTTTCGACAGCTCCGAAAGCGGGGTTGTCTACAAGCTTTCCACGCCCTCGAGATTAGAGGTGAGATTCTCCAAACCGGGTTTGACTGCGGATAAGATGATAGTCAAGATGATGCAGTCTGAGCCGGAACCTCGGAAGGTGACGGTGGTCTCCTCCGATTATAAAGACATTGGAATGATCGCAAAGTCCCTGGGAGTTGAGCTTCTCTCCTCCGAGGCCTTCTGGAGGAGGGTTTCTGAAAAGAGAAAGGTTGACAAAAAAGACGAGGAGAAGCCGACCTCAGTCACGGAGAGCGAGGTCGAATACTGGCTGAAGCAATTTGAAACCGGAGGGACAACTTCGAAAGAGGACTGAGCCTCCCGCAGCTGGCCGGAGGGATTTGTCGGTTTGACAACTCTGATGCCAGCCAACTACGGCAGAGATCTCAGAGAGCAGACGACAATTCTCGAACAGGCTAAGCCTGAAATCCCCCGTTATCTTCGCCCCTTTTGACCTCCAGCCCTTGAGCCACCGCTTTCCTCAAACAACGAATCGGGCAGGCCAATATTGATTCGATAGCCTTCAAACTTCACGGTCGCATATCCGTTTTTCGGGGGAGCTTCCTCCTCCTCCGCGAAGAGGGATTCAATCCTCTCTCTACCGGGACCCCGGAGGTTACCTTCCCTTCCCGGCAGACGAGCCATGATGAGCTCTACATTGCTTTCGGAGGGGAGGAAGAACCGCTCCTCGACCAATTCGTACTCGAAATCCACAGTCAAGAAGGGTTTTCCCTTATTCAATTTCCCGATCTTCCAGACGACGAACGTCTCCTTGTCTACAAGAAGGACGGTCTCGAATTCTCTCTCGAACTTCTCCTTGGGCATGAGCGTCAGTCGATATACCGACCTGCCCTCGAAATCCTGCTCTCCCGCCAAATGAGAGCTGTATCTCTCTTCCAACTTCTTGGGGTCGGGGGCAATCCCCTCCCGGGGCAGGATCGAAAAGCCTGTGGATTCGACGTGAATCCTGTCCGGGCTCTTGTAGTAGAGTTTTGCTCTCATCTCCGGAGCACGTAGACCCGGCATATCGACGTTGGCGATGACCTCCACGGTGTAATCTTCAACCTCATTAAAGAGCTCCCTGACTTTCAAGAGAATCTCCTCCGCGGTTGGCTGGTCGCACAACACGCTGACGTTAAGGGTGAGAACACAAACAAGAACGAGAATTAT